>JBJEOX010000357.1:0-6136 GCA_051880935.1 Ruminococcus sp. | reverse complement strand
CTGCCCCTTAATAAGGGGACTGAGGGGTTTTGGGCACCGCCGTACCGTTCCCTACTTTTCTTAAGTTGACGACATTGTTCAAAGTGTAAGCCTTTGTAATAGCACAAAGTTTTGTTATTTATATTATATTTACATCTGCTACTAAAAAACATTTTATACAAACTGAGCTGTGAAAACATTTTTTATTTCACAGCTTTTTATTTTTTCTCTTGACATAGTGTGTGTTACACAGTATAATTATATTGCACAATATTGTTGAATATAAAACGGCGGTGAAAATATGAATCATGACGACATTGTTTCGGGACTGGTGCAGGAGCTGAGGCGTGGTACGCTGATACTGCTTGTGCTCAACCGACTGCAAAAGCCGATGTACGGCTACAACCTTGTAAAGGAACTGCAAAATCACTCAATCCCGATTGAGGCTAACACGCTCTATCCCCTTATGCGCCGTCTTGAGTCGCAGGGACTTCTAAAAAGCGAATGGGAAACAAGCGAGGCTAAGCCGAGAAAATACTACAAAATCACCGAGGACGGATTAATCGTTCTCAAAAAGACAACGGAGCAGTGGAAAACATTTTCGCAGAATGTTGATAAACTGCTGTCAGAGGAGGAAAATAAAAATGACAAATGACCTTATTGAAAGATATATCTACGCCGCAACAAAGCGTCTGCCCGAAAAAATCAGAGCCGACGTATCGGACGAGCTTCGCACGATAATTGACGATATGCTCACCGAACGCTGCGGAAACGTAACGCCGAGTGAAAAGGATATCAGGGTTGTGCTTACCGAGCTTGGCACTCCGCAGGAGCTTTACGAGCAGTACAATCCAGATTCCGACAAATGCCTTATCGGCTCGCCGTACTACTCAACCTACAAGTATGTTCTCAAAATCGTGCTTATCTGCGTATGCGCAGGAATCACGATTGCATCATTCCTTTCACCGATTGCAGACACTTTTGACGGCACAGCGCCGTCGTATGCAAACAGCTTTGTAATATATTTCAGGGATTTTTTTGTAAATCTGTTTACAATGCTCCCGTCTGCACTTGTGTGGGCGTTTGCGTTTGTTACGATTCTGTTTGCGGTTTTCTATCATAAAAACGTAAAAATTGACAATACGGGCAACCTTGACAATCTTCCGCCCGTTCCCGTTAAAAAGGAAAAAATTTCAAAGGCTGAGCCGATTGTAGGAATTGCATTTTCAATTGCATTTTTGAGTGTTTTTCTGATTTGTCCGCAGATTTTCAGCTTTATAGTCACAGAAACGAATACGTGGATTCCGATTCTTGACATCAACACTATTCATTCAACTTGGTATATCATTGTGCTGTTCGGTGTTCTCGGAATAACAAGAGAAACCGTCAAGCTGATTGAGGGCAGAAGAAACAAAAAGGTTATGATTACGTCGATTGTGACAAATGTCCTTTCAGCCGTTCTTACTGTTATCTGGCTTGCAAGGGATAACATTTTAAGCCGTGATTTTATCGACTGTATTACAGGCTATTTCACCGAAAGCGGCAGTGTAGTTCCCGCTGTTCTGTCAAACTTTCAGCTTTTCTTTATGGGCGTAATACTTCTTGCGCTCGCAATTGATACGATTGACATAATCGTTAAAACATTAAAAGCCGGCAGATGACGTATAAAAAATTAAACAATGCAAAAAATAAAACCACCTCATTACAAAGGTGGTTTTATTTATGAGTAAAAAGTCAGATAAAAAACACGAACAATATCCCATTGAGCTTCCGTCACGCAACAGCGAAACAAAGCGTTCGCCGATTGTTGACGTTGTAAACAACGAAACCTATCCGCTTGAATTTTCAAGCTCACGTCACCAAAGCGGCGTTCACCTTGACTCGTTCAACAGCGTTGCCGAGGTGGTGGCTACCGAAATAGAACCTGATACGGCAGGGCAAACCATTCACGGACAGTAAAAACGGGAAGATAAAGAATTGAAGTGTCGGAGTTCACCGCTCCGACATTTTCTTCTATTCCGAGCTGATTCATAATTATACGCACCCTGAGCTGATGATAAAAGTCGGTTGCAATTGCAAGGTCGGGGTTTAGATTATTGTCCGCTATCACCTGCACCGAGTTTTTGATATTTTCTGTGGTGTTGGTGGACTTGTCCTCCAAATAAAGCCTGTTTTCGTCAATTCCACGCTTTGTTAAAGTATCGTACATACACTGAGCCTCGCTTGTCGGCTCATCGCTTCCCTGTCCGCCCGAAAGCACTGCGCTTGCACTTCCGTGCTCTTCAAGATACCTCTGTGCTCCGCTTATTCTGCCGCTTAAAACAGCCGACGGTCCCCAAGGCTTTACCTGTGCGCCGAGTACTACTGCCGTTGCATTCTCACTCGGAGTCTGCAACGCCGCCCACATCATAAGCGACGTCACAACAGTGCCGTAAACTGCAAATATGATAAAGCAGACGTTTACAAAACGGTAGAGAAATTTTGTGAATTTATGACGGCAGAAAATTTTTCTTATCGCCCTGTGAATCGGTGCAACGCTCACGCAGAAAATCCACACGCAGAGCGCCGTTCCCGCTATATTTCCGATATTTATTATTCCCTGTCCCATAGGTGCAACCAAAAAACCTGCGAGAATTACTGCAAGTATTGCAAAGATACTGCGTATAATGGTAAAGATAATTTTTTTCATAATTACACTCCACACTTCAAATTAATATTATTCTACCATACATAACCTGTGATTTCCACACTTTTGTCGGATATTGTTGCATTTTATTTCCAATGGTGGTATCATATAGTTAGATTCAACTAACTTTATAAAGAGGTAATTTTATGAAAACTCTTGACGATTTAAAGCTCGGTCAGACAGGCGTTGTTTCACGCCTTGGCTCGTCGGGCGCACTTCGCAGGCGTATAATTGATATGGGAATCACACCGGGAGCAACGGTGAAAAAGCTGAAAACTGCACCGTTCGGCGACCCGATTGTCATAATTGTGAGAGGGTATGAGCTTAGCCTGCGTGTGAGCGAAGCAAAAGAAATTTTCCTTGAGGATTGATATATATGGAACAAAGCAATCAGGATAAAAACAAAACGATAAACGTTGTACTTGCCGGCAACCCGAACTGCGGCAAGACAACGCTTTTTAACCAGCTTACGGGAAGCAAGCAGTACGTAGGCAACTGGCCGGGCGTTACTGTTGAAAAGAAGTCGGGCAAGGTGAAAAATTCACTCGGACGTGATATTGAGGTCGTTGATTTGCCGGGTATTTACTCGCTGTCGCCCTACACTCCCGAGGAAATTGTAACACGAAACTGCCTTTTAAACGACGACCCCGACGTCATAATCGATATAATTGACGCAACGAATCTTGAGCGCAACCTCTACCTCACCACTCAGCTTGCGGAGCTTGCAAGACCGATTGTAATTGCGCTGAATATGTGCGATTTGCTCGAAAAAAACGGCGACAAAATCGACGTACCGTACCTTGAAAAACAGCTCGGAATACCGATTGTGCCGATTTCGGCGAGCAAAAATGTGGGTATCGACAAGCTGATTGAAAAGGTAGCCGAGCTTTATGACAAAGGAAAATACGTTCCCGTAAAGAACATTTACTCCTACGAGGTTGACAGAATCCTGCGTGAAATAGAAGAAGCGCTCGAGGATATAAAACAGCACAGCTACCACAGAAAACGCTGGACGGCTGTAAAGCTTTTTGAGGGCGACAAGGTAACGTGGAATCACTACAACTTTACCGACAAGCAGAAGGAGCACATAAACCTGCACGTTGACGAAATTCACACCTCAAAAAATGTAGACAGAGAGATGATTATTGCCGACGAACGGTATAAATACATATGCTCGATTACGCAAAAGGCAGTCACCCGAAAACGCCCTGCCGACTATTTAAGCGTGTCGGACAAAATCGACAAGGTTGTTACAAACCGATTTTTTGCACTGCCGTTCTTCTTAATCGTTATGCTTATGGTGTTTGCGGTAACATTCGGCACACCCGGAACACTTTTGCGTGACGGCGCAACATATCTTATAACCGACGTACTCGGAGGAGGAATACAATCGCTCCTCGTTTCGGTGAACGCATCAGAGTGGGCACAAAGTCTTGTTATTGACGGAATAATCGCAGGCGTCGGCTCGGTAATCTCGTTTTTGCCGCAGATTATGCTGTTGTTTACCCTGCTGTCACTGCTCGAGGACAGCGGATATATGTCACGAGCGGCGTTTATTATGGATAAACTTTTGCGGTACATAGGACTTTCGGGCAGAGCGTTTGTGCCAATGCTTATGGGCTTTGGCTGTACCGTTCCCGCAGTGCTGGCAACAAGAACGCTTGAAAATCAAAAGGACAAACGGCTTACAATCTTAATCACGCCGTTTATGTCCTGCTCGGCAAAAATGCCCGTTTATCTGCTGTTTATCTCGTACTTCTTCCCCGACTGCGGCCCGCTTGTTATTTTCGGAATTTACATTCTCGGAATGGTCGTTGCTGTGCTGACGGCTCTGCTGTTTAAAAATACGATTTTAAAGGGCAAAAACGCACCGTTTGTTATGGAGCTTCCGCCCTACCGTATGCCCTCGCCTAAGAGCCTCTGGCTACACGTCTGGGACAGACTCAAGGACTTCCTTGTAAGAGCAGGAACTGTGCTTTTGGGAGCGTCAATCCTTATCTGGTTCTTGCAAAGCTTTAATTTCTCTATGCAAATGGTATCCCCCGACGAAAGTATGCTTGCGTCAATCGGCAAGTTTATTGCTCCCGTATTTTCAATCTGCGGCTTTGGCGACTGGAGAGCCTCGGTATCGCTCGTTACGGGCATTGCCGCAAAGGAAAGCGTTGCATCAACTCTTGCTGTGCTCTACCCCGGAGCAAGCCTTGCAAGCGCATTTACTCCGCTTTCGGCTTTCTCGTTCCTCGTTTTCGTTCTGCTCTACACGCCCTGCGTTGCGGCGCTTTCGGCTATTCACAAGGAAATGGGAAGTGCAAAATGGACGGCTGTAACGGTTGTTTATCAGATTTTCGTTGCGTGGCTTGCGTCTGCATTAGTTTTCCAGATTGGCACACTTATTATGAACATAGGAATGATGTAAATGATTTTCGGAATTCCGATTGCCGACATAATTATCGGCATTATTGCAGTGCTCCTTGTGGGGCTTTGCGTATACTCGATTTTCAGAAAAAAGAAAAAATGCTGTACAAAATGCAGTGGTTGTCCGTACTCGGGCAAGTGCGGCAGTCACTGCGATTGCGGCGAAAAGTAAACATACAAATCAGGTGAATTTTATGAAAATAATCACGAAGAGATTTATTCCTTCTCTGCTTTGCATTGTTTCTTTATCTGCTGTTTTATGCGGATGCGGTGAAAGCAGTTCAGCTACCGAAAACCCTATATCAAAAGCTAAAGAAACTATCAGCGTACAAACGACGCTTGACCTTTCAGCCGAGCCTTTTATAGCTGACAGCTCTGAGTACAATATTGACCTTACGGCAGAATATAACGAAGAGGAAAACACCGTTGACACAACCCTCACAAACAACACGGGCGACCTGTATGTTTTTCAGGACAGTACTCATTCCTTTTACAAGCAAAACGGCGACAGCTGGGAAGATGTAACATTCATCTACGAGGACAGGTATTCAAGTGAGGCTATTTCACCGAAGAAAGGTGAAAACATTTACACACATTCATTTTATGCATATCCTTACGCAAGAGAGCTAAGTTCAATTGATGTAAGTCAGACGAAAAAAACAAAGTATTTTACTCCCGGAAAGTATAAGGTTGCCGTTAAGGTAAGCGTTTGCGACCCGTTGGAATATGATGAAATAAACAATGACGGCAAGACGGAAACAATTCCTCTTTATGACAAAAACCTGGTTACATTTCTGAAAGAGGCTTATTTTACGGTTGAATAAATACGCATAATCAAAAAATCACGGCTGTTTCACCATTTGGTAAAACAGCCGTTTTGTTATTTAAAACAATATTAATTATGTGTTATCGTTCTTATAGTCAAACTCGTGGTACATATTTTCAAGAGTTGAAAGTGCGCTGATAAACGGTGTTTCAACCGAGCCTTCAAATTTGGTTTCTTTCTTGCTCTTGAGCACTTCCATAGCCGACTTGTCGGGAACGTTGATTGTTCCT
>JBJEOX010000356.1:0-6167 GCA_051880935.1 Ruminococcus sp. | reverse complement strand
GCTCCCCAGAAAACTCTTAAAGAGTTCCGTTTTAACGACACAGACGCTTACAACGTAGGCGACCTCGTTAAGGCAGACGTGTTCACCCCCGGCGACAAGATTGACGTAACCGGCAAGAGCAAAGGTAAGGGTACCGCAGGCGTTATCAAGAGATGGAACTTCCACCGTCTTAAGGAAACTCACGGTACAGGCCCCTGCGTTCGTCACGGCGGCTCAATCGGTGCCTGCTCATCTCCCTCAAGAGTATGGAAGGGCAAGAGAATGGCAGGTCACCTCGGCGCAGAACAGGTAACAGTACAGAACCTCACAGTTGTTAAGGTTGACGCTGAAAACAACCTCATTGCTGTAAAGGGTGCTGTTCCCGGTCCAAATAAGGGAATCGTTGTACTCAAAGATTCCGTTAAGGCTTAAGGAAGGGGGATTATAAATGCCAAGTTTATCAGTAGTAAATATGGAAGGCAACAATGTCGGTACAATCGAGCTTGCTGATTCCGTATTCGGTATTGAGCCCAACGCAGCAGTTATGCATCAGGTAGTTGTAAGCTATCTTGCAGCACAGCGTCAGGGCACACAGTCCGCTCTTACAAGATCCGAGGTTTCCGGCGGCGGCAAAAAGCCCTGGAGACAGAAGGGTACAGGACGTGCAAGACAGGGTTCAACCCGTGCTCCGCAGTGGACACACGGCGGTATCGTGTTTGCTCCCAAGCCAAGAGATTACAGATTCTCTGTAAACAAGAAGGTTAGAAGACTTGCTATGAAGTCGGCTTTCTCTTCAAAGGCTAAGGAAAACGAAATCATCGTTGTTGATTCAATCACAATGGATGAATACAAGACAAAGACAATCGTTGCTATGCTCAACGCAATCGGAGCTGACAAAAAGGCTCTCATTGTTCTTCCCACAGTTGACAGCAAGGTTATCAAATCAGCTAACAACATCCCCGGCGTTAAGACGGCTCAGGTCAACACACTCAATGTTTATGACATTCTCAATGCTGACAAGCTCGTTATCGTCAAGGACGCTGTAAGCAAGATAGAGGAGGTATATGCATGATCGCTCATGACATCGTAATTCGCCCCGTTATCACTGAAAAAAGTATGCTCGGCGCAGTTAATAAGGTATATACCTTTGAAGTAGCTAAGACAGCTAATAAAATTGAAATTGCAAAAGCTTGCGAAGAAATCTTCAAGGTTAAGGTTGCAAAGGTTAACACCGTAAGCGTTCGCGGCAGATTCCGCCGTCAGGGCAGAAACAACGGCGGCTACACAAAGAGCTGGAAGAAAGCAATCGTAACATTAACAGAAGACAGCAAGCCTATCGAATTTTTTGAAGGCATGATGTAAGTCTGAAATATTTAATTCAGGCAGAATGTATGGGAAACGCCATTTTCCCGCAAAGCCATCATGAGGAGAGTGAAACCAAATGGCCATTAAAGTTTATAAGCCGACCATCAACTCAAGAAGAAATATGTCGGTTACAGATTATTCGGTCCTTTCAAAGGTTGAGCCCGAAAAGAGCCTGCTTGCTCCTTTAAACAAGAAGTCAGGCCGCAACAGCTACGGCAGAATCACCGTTCGTCACAGAGGCGGCGGTAACCGCAGAAAGTACCGTATCATTGACTTCAAGCGTCAGAAGTTTGACGTTGAAGGTACAGTAAAAACATTAGAGTACGATCCTAACCGTTCGGCATTTATCGCTCTTGTAGAGTATACCGACGGTGAGAAAGCTTACATTATCGCTCCCGAGGGACTTAAGGTAGGCGACAAGGTTGTAGCAGGCGTTAATGCCGATATCAAGCCCGGCAACGCACTTCCGCTTACAGCAATTCCTGTAGGTACATTCATTCACAATGTTGAGCTTTACCCCGGCAGAGGCGCACAGCTTGCTCGTTCGGCAGGTAACATGGCACAGCTTATGGCTAAGGAAAACGGACTTGCTCTGTTAAGACTTCCTTCAGGCGAGCTCAGAAATGTTCCCGAAAGCTGTATGGCTACTATCGGTCAGGTAGGCAACATTGACCACGAAAACGTTAAAATCGGTAAAGCCGGCCGTAAGAGAAATATGGGCTGGCGTCCTACAGTCCGCGGTTCTGTTATGAACCCGAACGACCACCCGCACGGCGGTGGTGAGGGTAAGTCACCGGTTGGCCGTCCGGGCCCTGTAACCCCCTGGGGTAAGCCCGCACTCGGCTATAAGACTCGTAAGAACAACAAGAGCAGCGATAAGCTTATCGTAAGAAGAAGAAACGGTAAGTAAGGCAGAGAAAGGAGCTTATAACTATGAGTAGAAGTACTAAAAAGGGTCCCTTTGTTCAGCCTGTACTGCTCAAAAGGGTTCTTGAAATGAACGAAAAGGGCGAAAAGAGAATTTTAAAGACATGGTCAAGAAGTTCAACAATTTTCCCTGAGTTCGTTGGTCACACATTCGCCGTTCACGACGGCCGTAAGCACGTTCCGGTATATGTTACTGAAGATATGGTAGGTCACAAGCTCGGCGAGTTTGCTCCTACAAGAACCTTCAAGGGTCATGCCGGTTCAAAAACAAGCAAATAAGCGGAAGGAGAGTATTGCAGATGGAAGCAAAGGCAAATGCTAAATTTGTTCGTATTTCACCCCGCAAGGTTGGCGTTGTTCTTGACCTTATCAGAGGCAAAGACGTCAGATATGCGGAAGCTGTTCTTAAGCACACTCCCAAGGCCGCTTGCGAGCCGCTTTTAAAGCTGCTCAAGTCAGCTATGGCAAATGCTGAGAACAACCATGATATGGATGTATCCAAGCTCTACGTTGCAGCTTGCAACGCTACAGCAGGCCCCATCCTTAAAAGAATTCGTCCGAGAGCACAGGGCAGAGCGTTCAGAATTAACAAGAGAACTTCTCACATTACCCTCGTTCTCAAGGAAAAAGAAGACTAAGGGGAGGTTTAAATATGGGTCAGAAAGTAAATCCGCACGGTCTTCGTGTCGGTGTTATTAAAGATTGGGATTCCCGTTGGTTCGCAAACAAAAAGGACTTCGGAGCTACACTCGTTGAGGACTACAACCTCCGTAAAACTCTGAAGGCTCAGCTTTACAACTTCGGTATCTCAAAGATTGAAATTGAGCGTGACGGCAAAAGAGTAAGAATCAGCATTCACTGCGCAAAGCCCGGTCTTGTTATCGGTAAAGGCGGTGCTGAAATTGAGAAGCTCAAGGCTCAGTGCGAAAAATTCCTTAACAAGCCCGTTGCAATCAATATTGTTGAAGTAAAGGCTCCCGAGCTTGACGCACAGCTCGCAGCAGAGAGCATTGCTCAGCAGCTCGAAAAGAGAGTTTCTTTCCGTCGTGCTATGAAGCAGGCTATCGGCAACGCAATGCGCCGTGGAGCAAAAGGTATTAAGGTTATGTGTTCAGGCCGTCTCGGCGGTGCTGAAATTGCTCGTTCGGAGCAGTATCACGAGGGCACAATTCCGCTTCAGACACTTCGTGCAGACATCGACTACGGTTTTGCAGAGGCTAACACAACCTACGGTAAAATCGGCGTTAAGGTTTGGCTTTACAAAGGCGAAGTATTAAACGAAGTTAAGTCAAGAAAGCCCCGCAGAGAAGGAGGCAGAAAGTAATGTTATTACCTAAGAGAGTTAAGTACAGAAGAGTACACAGAGGTCGTATGACAGGTAAGGCTCTTCGTGGTAACAAGGTTACTTACGGTGAGTACGGTCTTCAGGCTACTGAGCCTGCATGGATCACCTCAAACCAGATTGAGGCTGCCCGTATCGCTATGACACGTTACTGCAAAAGATTCGGTAAAGTTTGGATTAAGATTTTCCCTGACAAGCCTGTTACAGCAAAGCCTGCTGAAACACGAATGGGTTCAGGTAAAGGTTCACCCGAATACTGGGTTGCAGTAGTTAAGCCCGGCAGAGTTATGTTTGAGCTCGCAGGCGTAGATGAAGCTACAGCAAGAGAAGCACTTAGACTTGCTTCTACAAAGCTTCCCATCAAGTGCAAGTTTGTTAAGAAAGAGGAGGGTGAGCAGTAATGAAAGCATCAGAAATCAGAGAAATGTCAGTTGAAGAGCTTCAGACAAAGCTCACAGAACTCAAAGAAGAATTATTCAATCTTCGTTTCCAGCTTGCTGTTAACCAGCTCGAAAACTCATCCAGAATCGGTGCCGTAAAGAAGGACATTGCAAGAGTTTCTACAATTCTTCGTCAGCGTGAACTTAGCGGCACAGAAGCTTAAGAGAGGGGGACTTAACAGTGAGTGAAAGAAATATGAGAAAAACCGTTGTCGGCAAGGTTGTAAGCAACAAGATGGACAAAACAATCGTTGTTGCCGTTGAAGACAGCGTAAAGCATAAGCTTTATAACAAAATTGTTAAGCGTACGGTTCGCTTTAAGGCACACGACGAGAACAATGAGTGCAATATCGGCGACCGTGTAAAGGTTATGGAGACCCGTCCTCTTTCTAAGGATAAAAGATGGAGACTCGTCGAGATTATTGAGAAAGCTAAATAAGTTTAGCGGCTTTGAGAAAAGGAGGAATACACTGTGATTCAACAGCAAACCATCCTCAAGGTTGCCGACAACACCGGCGCAAAGGAACTTATGTGCATTCGTGTACTCGGCGGTACCAGAAGGAGATATGCCAACATTGGCGATATTATTGTTGCCTCGGTTAAAAAAGCAGCACCCGGCGGTGTTGTTAAAAAAGGCGACGTTGTAAAAGCCGTAGTTGTTCGTTCTGCAAAGGGCGTAAGACGTGAAGACGGCACATACATCCGCTTTGATGAAAATGCGGCTGTTATCATTAAGGAAGATAAGAACCCCAAGGGTACTCGTATCTTCGGACCGGTAGCAAGAGAGCTTCGTGATAAGGACTTTATGAAGATTCTTTCTCTCGCTCCCGAAGTACTTTAATTTGGAGGTGTCACAATGAATAAGGTTCATGTAAAGACAGGCGACACCGTTATCGTTATCAGCGGTAAGGATAAGGGCAAAAAGGGTCAGGTTATGGCTGTAAGCCCCAAAGAAGGCAAGGTTATCGTAGAGAAATGTAATATGGTTTCAAAGCACGTTAAGCCCAGAAAGATGGGCGAGCAGGGCGGTATCATCAAGGCTGAGGGCGCTATGTATGCTTCCAAGGTTCAGATTGTATGCCCCAGATGCAAGAAGCCCACAAGAGTTGCTCACAAGATTTTTGAGGACGGCTCAAAGGGCAGAATCTGCGCTAAGTGCAAGGAATCACTGTAAGGAGGAAATAAGATATGGCAAGACTTAAGGAATATTATTCAAAAGAAGTTGCACCTGCTCTTATGTCAAAGTTCTCCTACAAGAGCACTATGCAGATTCCCAAGCTTGATAAAATTGTTATCAACGTAGGCGCAGGCGAAGCTAAAGAAAACTCAAAGGTAATCGACGCTATCTGCACAGACCTTTCTGCCATCACAGGTCAGAAGCCTCTCGTGTGCAGAGCAAGAAAATCAGTTGCTAACTTCAAAATCAGAGAAGGTATGCCGATTGGCTGTAAGGTTACTTTAAGAGGCGAGAGAATGTACGAGTTCCTCGACAGACTCTTTAACGTAGCTCTCCCCCGTGTAAGAGACTTCAGAGGTATCAACCCCAACTCTTTCGACGGCAGAGGAAACTACAATATGGGCCTCAAAGAGCAGCTCATTTTCCCTGAAATTGACTATGACAAGATTGACAAGGTTCGTGGTATGGACATTTGCTTCGTTACCACAGCACAGACAGACGAAGAAGCTCGTGAGCTTTTAACTCTCATGGGCGCACCGTTTTCAAAGTAAGGAGGGATTGTTGTGGCTAAAACTGCAATGAAAGTTAAGCAGCAGAGAAAGCAGAAATTCTCTACAAGAGAGTATTCAAGATGTAATATCTGTGGTAGACCACACGCCTACCTCCGCAAGTATGGTATTTGTCGTATTTGCTTCCGTGAGCTCGCTTACAAGGGCGAAATTCCGGGCGTAAAGAAAGCAAGCTGGTAAGCAAGGGAGGATAAAGGTAATGCAGATTACAGATACAATTGCTGATTTACTTACAAGAATTCGTAATGCTAACTCAGCAAAGCACGATTCTGTTGAAATTCCTGCTTCAAAACTCAAGAAGTCTATTTGTCAGATTCTTCTTGATGAGGGCTACATTAAGAATTTCACAGTTATAGAAGACGGCAAGC
>JBJEOX010000355.1:0-6208 GCA_051880935.1 Ruminococcus sp. | reverse complement strand
GTTCAGGTGTCGGCACAGGCGGCACAATTACGGGAATAGGCGAAGTATTGAAAGCCCAGTATCCGAACATTATAATCTGGGCGGTTGAGCCTGAAAACGCCGCTATTCTGTCGGGCGGCACAATCGGCACACATCTGCAAATGGGAATAGGTGACGGAGTAATTCCACAGGTACTAAATACACAAATTTACGAGGATATCTGCATAATTACAGACGATGAGGCTATACAGACCTCAAAGGATTTGGCAAGGAAAGAGGGGCTTATGTGCGGTATTTCAAGCGGAACAAACGTAGCCGCCGCCATAAAGCTTGCTAAAAAGCTCGGAAAAGGCAAGACGGTTGTAACCGTACTTCCAGATACTGCGGAAAGATACTTTTCGACGCCTCTTTTTGAAAACGAATAATTCTATATTAGAAATATATGGTGATATAATTTGAACATAGTATTGCCGAAGAATGTTAAGATAATAATAGATAATTTAAATAAGAATAATTTTGAAGCGTTTATTGTCGGCGGATGTGTGCGTGATTCAATAATCGGACTTACTCCGCACGACTGGGATATCTGCACCAACGCAAAACCTGATGAAATAAAGAAATGCTTTGAAAAGTTTAACACGTTTGATTCGGGTATAAAGCACGGTACAATTTCTATTGTACTTAACGGCGAAGTGTTTGAGGTCACAACCTACAGAATTGACGGCACTTATTCTGACAACCGACGTCCCGACAGCGTGACATTTACGTCTGACATAACAAAGGACCTTGCACGACGTGATTTTACGATAAATGCAATGGCGTATAATGAACAAAGCGGCTTGATTGACCCATACGGCGGCAGAAACGATTTGTCTGATAAGATAATAAGGTGCGTCGGATATCCCGATTTTCGTTTTAAAGAGGACGCTTTGCGTATAATTCGTGCATTGCGTTTTGCGTCTGTTTTTGATTTTGTAATTGATGATGAAACTTCAGAATCAATCCATAAAAACGCTGATTTGCTTAAAAACATAGCGGTTGAAAGAATTTCTGTTGAATTAAATAAGCTTTTATGCGGTAACGGTGCGGAAGAAATTCTGAACAATTATCGTGATGTTTTCGCTGTTTTCATTCCCGAAATCAAGCCGATGTTTGACTACAATCAGCACACAAAGCACCACAACCGTGATTTGTGGCGTCATACAACTTATTCTGTAAAGTCTGTTGATAACAATCCGTTGCTCAGAATGTCAATGCTTTTACACGATATTGGTAAGCCAAAAGCCTGCAAACGTGACGATAACGGAACGTGCCACTTCAAAGGTCATCCGAAATACAGCGCAGAAATGGCTGAAACAATACTTCACAGGCTTAAATATTCAACCGATTTCATAGAAACCTGCATAACGCTTATAAAATACCACGATGTTCGTTTTAACGGCTCGAAACGTCAGTTAAGGCACGTTATGAGTGCAATTGGTGATAAAAATGTAGCACTTTTATTAAAAATTCAGCGTGCCGATATTATGGCGCAGTCAGATTATAGGCACAAAGAAAAGCTTGAAAAGCTCGACTTTGCCTGTCAGGCTTACAAGGAGATTTTAGCCGATAAGGATTGCTTTACATTAAAACAGCTTGAAATAAACGGAAATGATATTAAAAAGCTCGGAGTAAGCGAAGGTGTAAAAATCGGCAAGATACTAAAAATGCTGTTAAGCCTTGTAATTGAGGACAAGCTTGAAAATGAAAAATCCGCTCTTTTAAAAAAGGCGGAAGAAATACGGGATGAAATATGATAGATTTTAAAGTGACTGACACTCTTTCCGAAGATGAAAAAATGATTCGTGAAACGGTGTTTATAGAAGAACAGAATTTTAAAATAGAATTTGACGATATAGACGAAATTGCAACTCATATTGTAATGTACCTTGATACTCAGCCGGTCGGTTGCTGTCGCTTATATAAGCAGGAAAATGAATACCATATCGGCAGAATCGCAGTATTAAAGCCGTACAGGGGAAAGGGCTACGGCGAAAAAATCCTGCTTCATGCTGAAAGTGTTGCAAAAGAAAAAGGTGCAGACACTATAAAGCTGTCAGCACAGGTCAGAGCGTCAGGCTTTTATGAAAAGCTTGGTTATAAAAAATACGGGGAAATCTACTTTGATGAATATTGCGAGCATATTGCAATGAAAAAAGAGATATAAATCTGAATTTGCAGCAACAGTGAGTTGCTTGAATTTATTGCATATCCGCATTATAATTTTTACAAGGTGGTGATTATTAAATGGAAACAAAGGATATTATACTCGAACTCCGAACTAAAAAAGGTATTTCACAAGAGGAGCTTGCAGAAAAAATATATGTAACCCGACAGGCAGTTTCTCGATGGGAAACCGGCGAAACAATCCCGAATACTGAAACACTAAAACTCCTCTCAGCCTTTTTTGATGTTTCAATCAATACATTATTGGGTGCTCCGAGACAACTTATTTGTCAATGCTGTGGCATGCCGCTCGAGGACGCTACAACAAGCAAAGAACCGAATGGCGAATTTAATGAGGAATATTGCAAGTGGTGTTATAGTGACGGCGAGTTCAAATATACAAGTAAGGAACAGCTTATTGATTTTTGTGTAGAACATATGGCAAGTGAGAATTGGCCTGCTGAACAGGTTCGGGCACATATGGAAGCTGTTGTACCAAAACTAAATCATTGGAAAAAAGACTGATATTGTTTCAAAGTAAATATCTCAATAAATTTCGGTTTATAGTTTGATTTTTAACTTTAATAAAGCGTCAAGGAGTTTTGTTCCTTGACGCTGAATTCATATATGTTAAATTTTAAATTCTTGCAACGCCTGTTTTTACAGCCGCTTCCTTAACAGCCTCTGCAACGGCTTTGCCGATTCTCTTATCAAAAGCCTGAGGAAGAATGTAATCGGGGTTTAATTCATCATCACCAACGAGAGAAGCGATTGCATATGAAGCCGCAATTTTCATTTCCTCGTTGATTTCGCTTGCTCTGCAATCGAGAGCACCTCTGAAAATTCCCGGGAATGCGAGCACATTGTTAATCTGATTCGGAAAATCACTTCTGCCTGTTCCCACAACTGCGGCACCTGCTTTTTTGGCAATGTCGGGCATAATTTCGGGAGTAGGATTAGCCATGGAGAAGATAACCGGATTTTCAGACATAGATTTTACCATTTCTTCACTTACAATATTCGGTGCAGAAACGCCGATAAATACGTCAGCACCTTTCATCGCATCGGCAAGCGTGCCTGTTTTCTTTTCACGGTTTGTAATTGTTGACATATATTTGTGAACATCGCTTAAGCTGTCGTCACCCTCGCAGATAATACCGTTAATATCGCAGAGAGTGATATTTTTTGCACCCATATTGAAAAGGTGCTTTGTAATTGCAATGCCTGCCGAGCCTGCACCGTTTACAACAATGTTGGCAGTTTCAATATTTTTACCGACAATTTTAAGAGCGTTTAAAAGACCTGCCGCAACAATAACAGCCGTTCCGTGCTGGTCATCGTGAAAAACGGGAATGTCGCACTTTTCCTTGAGCTTTTTCTCAATCTCAAAGCATCTCGGTGCCGCAATATCCTCAAGGTTAATTCCGCCGAATGAACCGCTGATAAGATAGATTGTGTTTACAATCTCGTCAACGTCCTTGCTTCTTACACAGATAGGGAATGCGTCAACGTCTGCAAATTCCTTGAACAGCGCACATTTGCCCTCCATAACGGGCATACCTGCCTCCGGACCGATATCACCGAGTCCGAGTACTGCTGTACCGTCAGTGATTACGGCAACAAGGTTGTTTCTTCTTGTAAGCTCAAAAGATTTTTCATAATTTTTCTGAATTTCAAGACAAGGCTCTGCAACGCCGGGGGTGTATGCAAGAGATAAGTCCTCCGAGTCTGAAATTGATACTCTTGAAACAACTTCAATTTTGCCGTTCCATTCATAGTGCTTTTTCAGAGATTCTTTTCTTATATCCATAAAAATACTCCTTTTCATAGTTTTTACATCGCAAACATTTAAATTATATACTGAAATTCGCTTTATATCAAGCCGTTTGAAGAAAATTATTGACTTTTAAGTTTATTTATTTTATTATAATTACTGCGAGTGCGTTGAACAGCTGCGGGCAAAGTCCGAAAGGCTTTGTGCGAGGAAAGTCCGGGCTTCACAGAGCAAAAATAACGGCTAACGGCCGCCGGAGGCGACTCCAGGGATAGTGCAACAGAAAATTACCGCCGATTTTTCGGTAAGGATGGAAAGGTGAGGTAAGAGCTCACCGGAGGCAGGGAGACCTGTCTGCCGTGTAAACCCTATTTGAAGCAACACCGTGGTAGGACATATACGCTTGCTCGGCGTGTCCTTAGGAGGTGGCATCGAGCAGCTTCGGCAACGGGCTGCCAAGATAGATGGCTGTTCACGACAGAACCCGGCTTACAGACGCAGTCGCACAAAAGCACCTTGTAACTGAATTCGGTTACAGGGTGCTTTTGTTTTACTTATTGTTTTTATTTATGATTTCTTCAGCGCATTTGATTCCGTCAACTGCGGCTGAAATGATTCCTCCTGCGTAGCCTGCGCCTTCTCCGCAGGGATACAAGCCTTTAAGCTTAATGCTTTCAAGCGTTTCGTTGTTTCGTAAAATGCGAATGGGAGAGGAACTGCGTGTTTCAACTCCTGTTAAGACGGCGTCACCATTGTCAAATCCGTTTAATTTTTTGCCCATATCATTAATGCCTTGTTTCATTGATTCGGAAACAAATTCGGGAAGGATTGTATTTAAGTCGCTTAATTCGCAGTCGGGACAGATACTCGGTTTGACTTCACCAATGTGATTGCTTTTGGTGTTGTTAATAAAATCTTCAACTCGCTGAACAGGTGCGTTGTAGTTGCCGCCGCCAAGCTCAAAAGCTTTTCTTTCAAGCTCACGCTGAAAATACATTCCTGCAAGCGGACTGTCGGAATTAAAATCATCGGGTGAAACTCCGACCAGCAAAGCGGAGTTTGAGTTGATATCATCTCGTGCAAATTCACTCATACCGTTAGTTACAAGCATATTTTCTTCACTTGACGCATTTACTACCTTTCCGCCGGGACACATACAAAAGGTGTAAACACCTCTGCCGTTTGGTAAATGCGTGTTCAACTTGTAGCTTGCCGCACCGAGATTTTTATTCCCTGCCAATTTGCCGTATTGTGAAAAATCAATTTTTTCACGCAGATGTTCAATTCTCGCACCGACTGAAAATGACTTTGCCTCAATCGGAATACCCTTATCAAGGAGCATTTCAAATGTATCTCTTGCGCTGTGACCGATAGCAAGAATTATATTGTCGGTTTCAATTACTTCTGTTTTGCCTTGTTTTTCTACAACAGCACCGATAATTTTTCCGTCTTTTACGTTAAATCCTGTAAGCTTTGTTTCAAAAAGCACCATGCCGCCAAGTGAAATAATTTTTTCTCTTATGCTTTTTACTGTGATTTTCAGATTATCTGTACCGATATGCGGCTTAGCGTTGTAAAGAATTTCGTCGGGTGCGCCGTGCTTAACAAATTCTTCAAGTACCTTTCTCTGGCGTACGTCTTTAGTTCCCGTATTAAGCTTTCCGTCAGAAAATGTTCCTGCACCGCCCTCGCCGAATTGAACATTTGACGAGGTGTCAAGCTTTCCTGCAAGCCAGAATTTCTGCACATCATCATGACGTCTGTCTACGTCACGTCCACGTTCAATAAGAATCGGTTTTGCTCCGCTCTGTGCAAGAATAAGTGAGGCAAAAAGTCCGGCAGGACCCATTCCCACAACAACAGGTGAAGCACCGCATTTCCATTCTTTAATTTCATATTGATACGGAGTTACCTTTACAGCATTTTTACATTTTTTAAGCACAGAATTTTCATTAATATTCAGCTCAACGTCAATAGAACATAAAAAGTAAATATTATCTTTCTTTCTTGCATCAACAGAGCGTCTGAAAATTGATACTGACTTAATTGCATTTTTGTCAATACGCAGTTCTTTTGCCGCTTTATTACTGATTATTTCATCGCTGTAGTTAAGCGGAATATGAACATTATTAATTCTAATCATAAATTTTCACCTGCCGTAAATCCGCTTGCAAAAGCAAAATGCAGATTATATCCTCCGCATTCGCCGCAAAGGTCAATCGCTTCACCGCAAATGTAAAGATTCTTAAC
>JBJEOX010000354.1:0-6304 GCA_051880935.1 Ruminococcus sp. | reverse complement strand
TCACAAACTAAGCACATATTCATTCCCATTTATATCACTCCTTATCCATTTTTGCGCCGCAATTAGGACAGAAATTGTAAAAACATTCAGTGCAGTCCTCAAATGTATCTGTATATCCACACTCAGAACATTTACAATCTGCCCAGCCGAAACCTCCGGCAACATATATCCATTTCCCGCACCTGACCTCCTGCACGTCGGCGGTGGGCATATTTTTAATAAGATAATAAACATCGATATTGCACGGAATATTATAGTCACTTAATCTCTGTAACAATTCTCCACGCTCTATGTATTCTTTTTCAGCCATTGTTTTCACGCTCCTTTGAGTGTTCAGGTTCAGATTTGCCAACTGTGAAATGGTATGGAACGATAACATTTTCTGAATTCTGTATAGGATAGTCGTCTTTATGATTATCCTGTGGAATATAAATGCTCATTGATTTCTCCTTTCAACCGTTCGTCTTTTCCGAACTGTTCAACGTTGTTTATAATCTTCAAACCTCGGGCAACTGCGAAAAATCCAACGACAATTGCACCAACGCTGTAAATCTCGGTGTTTCTTATCCGCAGTTTCCTTTTGGTAAATCATTACATACGGCAAAAAGCCTAAATCTCGTAATGTATAAATGCGGTATAAATCCTCGTCAATCGTGCTGTTGTAATTTGTAAGGACATAAACCGATTTATTACTATCTGATTTTATGTTGGTATGATTTGCAAATAATTTAAAATAATCGGTTAAATCCTGCTTTGGATTATCCCACGCAAAATGTATCACCTTTGTTTTAATGTTATTTAGCAAAGCTATGTTGTCGGGGTTTACAAGTCTTATGTCAATTCCTTGCGTAAAATCAACACTTGCCTTGCTGTCTGCAAGCTGTTTCAAAATTTGCTCGTGATTCTTGCAGGCTAACAAATTCGGGTCAAGTAACTTGATTTCTTTCTGACCTCGCCAGAATTCGGAAAGGTCAGCGACTTGCCGAGAACATAAACCCTCTTTTTTACCGACTACGCAGAATCCGCACCCACGAGGACAGCCTCTTGTTAAAAATCCGACTGCATATTTATAATCCGGATAAAGGCTATAGTCGGGATAGATATGCTCGACTTCATCAGGTAAAGGCTGATTCTTTGAGTTGTCAAAGATTTCTTTACCGCTGTTTACTGTTATGCAATATCCTGTTCCGCCTCGTTTGATTTCATCAGCATAAACAATCGCCCTGCTTTCAATATCTTCGGTAAAGCTGAAAACCTTTGAGGCATAAACAAGGTCATAAAGCTGTATGTGGTCTAATAGCTCTACTGAATCGCCACGCTGTTTATGATATGCTGATAATTTCATTAAAGGCAGTGAGGGGAAATTATGGCAGTCACTCCATAATCCGATTTTCATCTTTTCCACGCCCTCTCGGCTTCTTCTCGGGTTAAAAATACGGTTTTGCCGATTTCAGGTATGTTAAAAGGCATAGATGGATAATTTAGACGCCTACACCAAATTATTGTTCTATTGGCAATAACAATACACTCTATTTTATAATCCAAGCCGTACATATCGTACACCGTATCACCAACCTTACACGGCAACTCCACAAATCGGGTGCGGTCTTTGAAATTACAACAATTATTGTTTTCTGTGTATTTCCTCTCAGGATAATTTTCATCTGCGGCTATTCTTGCCTCACAAACATCATAGTGTAAGCAATCCTTACAACTTGCCATTGTCATACCTCACTTTACAAAAACATCTTGTTGGAGCGTGAAATAACTTTCCATTATAACACTCAATCATTGATTGTTGCTCTGAACCCGTTGGATAATATTGTTTAATAACAGTACCGCAGACACCGAAATATCCTTTATCTGTACAAACAACCTTATCTCCAGTTTTTATGTTATTTACCATTTTTTTCTCCTTGTTTTTTTAAAACCACGCCGCCGTGCCGACGTGGGTATATAATGAAAGAAGTACAATAGATTAATGGATTATCATCAAAAAGTCAGAGGTAAATGGTCTTATGTATAATAAAACTGCACGGCGTTTTATTAACTGATTAAAATGTTACTGCGGCGTTTAATACCGCTGCGGCTATCCAATAGATAGCCATTTTATACTCTTTGTTATAGAGGTTTACGATTGCCGCTCCTATATCGAGTATTATTAAAATAATCGGAAATATATAGGTTGCTTTCATTTTATTTTGCCCCCTGCAATCTCATAGGGAGTACAAAGCATAAAAAACTGTCGCCTTTTACAGGCTTAATAATTATCGGTGCAGCTGAGCCGAGTAATAAAACTCTGATTTCGTCGGTGTCGGTGTTTTTCAGAGCGTCAAGCATATAATGGCAATTGAATCCGATTTCTTCCGGGTTGCCGTCTATTTTTGCCGAAAGGCTTTCGCTTGCTTTTCCTTTTGTTGATGCGCAAGAAAATTTGATTTCGTTTTCCGAAAATAAACATCTTATAGGTGCTTGCACTTTGGTATCGGTCAAAAGTGCCATTCTTTCGAGCGAGTCGATTAATTTTCTTTTGCTGATTATGATTTCCGTTGAGAATTTTTTAGGGATTGCAGATTTATAATCTAAAAACGTTCCCTCAACAAGTCGGGAAATTACTCGGTAATTTCCGATTTTAAAAGCGATATGTCGCTGACCGACGGAGATTTCTATGTTTTCTTCGCTTTCCGTTGCCAGCTTTAATATTTCCTGCTGAGTTTTTCCGGGGACTACAAAGCTTGTTTTGATGTTGCAAATGATGTTTTCCTCTCTGATAGCCATTCTGTAGCCGTCAATAGCTACGATTTTAAATTTGCCTTTTTCAATTTCAAAAAGCGAACCTGTGAAAATAGGCTTTGCAGTGTTCTCACTTACTGCATAGACTGTCTGCCGAATCATCTCACATAGGATTTTTGCGTTAACGGTGATTGATTCTGTCTGCTCAAAGGTCGGTAACTCCGGGTAATCTTTGGGCGACATTCCGACAATCTGGTAATTGACGTTACCGCAGGCTATATATGTAACCATTCTTTCGTTGGTTTCAATTATTACGATTTCTTCCGGCAATCGGCGGACGATATCCAAAAACAGCTTTGCGCTGACGACAATTTCGCCCTCAGCCTGAATTTTAGCCTCAATGTCGGTTGTAATTCCGATTTCCAGGTTATAGCCTGAGATATTCAGCTTATTGTCATAAGCCTTTACTAAAACTCCGTCGAGTGCGGCAATTGAGTTTTTTGCCGCTGCCACTCTTGAGGTATTTGATAATGCTTTTATCAAATCAGATTTTATACAAGTAAATCTCATTTTTTATCACTCCTAAAATAATGTGAGCTGATTGCCGCTGACAGCGGAAATCTCTTGTTTATTGACTTTCGGCGGCTCAATTTTAAAATCGTCCTTGCGGACATTAAAAGCATCGCCGAGGTAGATTGTATCGGGATAATTTGCAAAGGTAGTTTTGATTGCATATTTATCAATCTCGGTTGCGTAATAATTTACGACGTTACAGCCGAGCTTGTCGAGTGCAATATGACCGCACGACATACCGTCATACATTGACAAAACCTCAACATTTTTATTTTTAATGTCAGGGATATGGGATAATATATGAGATATAACGTCAATCGTCCAACCGTTGCCGAGCATTTTATAATTCTGCGATTTGGAGCAGGGCATAATATAATTATCGGGTACGGTTTGCAGGCGTTTGCATTCAAGTACTGTTAAAAGCCTGATTATGTAAAATCCGTCTGCAAGTTTAATAGGGTAGGTTTTACCGTTTATGGTAATATTGCCATTGCGGACTTCGTAAATTTTGGATATATCCGGCATTTCCTCAGGATAGAACAACGGTGTTGCATATATGCCTGATTTTGCACCAAGTCCGCCGCCCTCTGCACATAAAGTTGTTGACTTGCCGAAAGGTGAGTAGACTCTGTATTGCTTGCTGTCGTTTTCGGGATTTTGCAGATTGTTTTCAATCGTACCTATTCGCAAAGGCTCTATCACCTTATTATTATGTATATAGTCGCCGTTTGCGGTTAGCGTCGGAGCTTTGTTTGTCTTACAACCTCCGCTGTTAAAAACGTGACCGTTTTGTAAAATGACAGGCTCTGCGACTGCATTATCCTTTAATACTGTTGTCAGCGTGTTTGTTTTGCCGTCTGTCCTTGCTTCAAAATATTGCTCTGTATCAGAGCCGTCAATTTTTATTGAGCGGTTGCCGCTCTCAATGTAACGTCCGCGTTGTGCAACGCATACAGGCTGAGCGATAGCAACTTGCCTGTTCGTCGTTGTAATTGTGCCTGATTTATTATCCGTTCGTGCCTCATATCGGCGGTCATTGCTTCCGTTGCAGTCTGCACATCTGTTATGTAACTGTTCCTGCACGCATACAGGCTCAGCGACTTGTGCTCTTTGACCACTTTGCGAATTACAGTCATTTGTATTTTCGCCTCTATAGTAGTTGGCATCTAAACAATAGCTTTTTTCACCTCTAAATGATATTCCGCTCTCCAAAATGTCATTAAGCATAATGCCTTTATCATCGGGTTGCTGTACGTTCGGGATATTCGTCCAGTAAAGCCGTTTTCTGCTCTGCGCCGAAACAAGCGCAGAGTTTATCATTATCGGCTCAACTCCGAGTTGCTTTGTGATTTCGTCACGGATTTTGTTATCCATACTATAATTATTCTCGTAAAGAAAATAATCGGGATTGTACTTGTCTTTTGCGATAAGATAATTTTTGAAGAGTTCCCAACCGAGTCCGCTCGGCTCGGTTTCACGGTGCTTTGACTGCGCAATGCTCCAGTACGTGCAGGGGCTGCCGCCTAATAATAGCTTTAACATTACGCACCCTCGGCAATAAAATCAAACAGAGTAGGCGCATCGCATTGAGCGTCCATAGCTTTTAAATAGGCAAGTCCGTCCCGGAAGTAGTCGGAGTTAAGCTCAATGCCTATACCGTATCTGCCTTTTTTAACAGCCATATAGGGGACGGTCATAATTCCGCCGAAAAAGTCAAGTACGGTGTCGCCCTCGTTTGAGTATCTGTCAATAAGCCTCTCGACAGTGTCAAGCTGCAAAGGGCAAACGTGCATTTGCAATTTTCTGCGGCTTTGCTCACTGTTTAAGGTCCTCATACGGTTAATGTCGTCCCAGACCGTATAAGTCCAAGAAGCAGGAGCGCATACCATAAATGATGCCGGGAGCTTATTTTCTTTGTCGAGTTCTTCGACAAGTTCAACGTGCTTTTTATAATCGTAAATATGAGTTTTTGAATACTGGTGGTAAACTCGCTGTAATGTATCAACGGGCATATTTTTAATCTGGTCTTTATCGAGCAGAACGTCGCCCGAGCTGCGCCATTTTGCGTGAGCGTCAAGCTGCCACCTGCCACGTGAGTAATCCTCTTTTGACTTTACGACAGGCTCGTCAGCATACGCCTTTGACGTGTCAGTTGGTAATTTTCTGAAAAGCAATACATATTCCGGGCAACCTACACCCATTTTAGTGCCGTCCTTGCAATTCTCAGTCCAACCGAGTCGGTACGTCTGATTGTTTTCTCTGACAACGTCGGTTTCAATTATGATTCTGCCCATATACTTAAAGCCGTGCTTTATAAAATGCATAACGGTCATATCGCTGAAAGGGTCAACCGTCGGCATACCGTCACCTGTTGCATTTCCGAATAAAATACGGTCTTTAACGTTTATGCAGGCGACTCTTCCCGGCTTTAACACTCTTAATGCCTCGGGCGTTAAGTAGTCCATCTGTTCAAAAAAACTTTTCATTGTTTTCGTTGTGCCCGAAATCGTTATAAGAGGGTGTGTATTCGTAATGATTTGAAAAGGGAATAGACGTTACTATCAAATCTACGCTGTTTTCTTCCATTGTTTTCATTTCTTCCACGCAATCGTTGTTGATTGCGGTGAAGTGTGTTCCTTTAACTTCCGTTCTGCTCACTCCCATTGTTCTGACAAGACTCTCTTCAATCTCGTTGTTGGAGAGTCCGAATTTTTTGAGGGTTTCAACCATTTTTTGAGTCTGATAATTGTAACGGTCCCATTTGGCAAATAACTCTTTTATGATTTCGTCCTCGGTGTCCATATAAATAATGTCAATAATGACCTCTTTTGTTTGCATAAAACGGTAGATTCTGTGCACCGCCTGAATAAAATCGTTAAACTCATAATCTATGCCGACAAAAATTGCACGGTGGCAAAATCTCTGAAAATTACAGCCGCTGCCGCTGATACACTTTTTTGTTGCAAGATACTGAGTTTTGCCGTCGGAAAAATCAATA
>JBJEOX010000353.1:0-30971 GCA_051880935.1 Ruminococcus sp. | reverse complement strand
TGTGAATTCTGGCTTTGAGTGTATTACAACCATCAGAAGAACATAAAAATTTATATGATTATATAGCGAAAACTGTTTTAGAATCTGATTACGACTTTTCTAAAGTTTCTGATTTAAGAAATGTTTATTTTACAAGACGTCAATTTTCCAAGGCTATCAGTTCTGAGTTTGGCGAAGAATATTTTGAGACAGTATTTTGCAATAATGGATTTGTTGCTATTGCTCCAGAAAAATTAACATTAGATGAGCAAATATATATTTGGAATAATGCTGAAAAAATAGTATGTATAAATGGTACAATACCGTTGAATGTTGTTTTTTCCTGTAATAAGAAATTAGAGTTAATAGTGTTGAATAAGACAAGTATTTTTCATGAGAATCCTCATTTTTTATGTTGTACACGTGGAGTAGATGGAATATATATAGATGCTTATAAAGAACCTTATAAAAAATATCCTAAATCTTTAGGAGAAGGACCATTTTTACTTGATTGTACAAGTGAGTTTTTGGAGTATTGTGATAGAAGTAATTTTAGTAATATTAATACTGATGAATTAAATAATATTTTATTAGACTCTAAAAGACAATATAAACGATATATTTTCTCACCTATACGGAGGATAAAAACTATGATGCATAGAATTTATTATAGTTTATTGATAATTAAAAGCAAATTTAAGGAATAGAGTTTACTATTCGCAATGTTTATTACATAGAATAATAAACTATTTTAATATTTTGATTTTTTAGGGGGGTGTGTGTATGATTTTTATTTACTGCTTACCATTATTATTAATTATATTTCCAGCTTCAATACAACAGATAATTAATATATTAGCATTTTCTTTAGTAGTGTGTGGAGTTCTCAGGCATCAGTATGGAAAAATGAAAATAGAGCGTGAAAATCGTCTTATATTTGCTACTGTTATAATCGATGTATTACTTGCAATTATATTTGTAAACAGATGGTTACCATCGGGAATAGTATC
Organism: Ruminococcus sp.; assembly: GCA_051880935.1. GTDB lineage: Bacteria > Bacillota > Clostridia > Oscillospirales > Acutalibacteraceae > Ruminococcoides. The sequence goes on along the minus strand of JBJEOX010000353.1, from coordinate 29,982 downwards.
AAATATGGCATCAAAAATTAATCTAAATAGCACAGTGCTATTGATATGTATTGGTGTTGTTTTAGCGATTCTTTCTTTTTATGGTACATATAAACTACTTTATTTTCTTGTAAATTATGTAATCCATTTTAAAGAAATGAAACTTATTGTTTGGTTAAGCAATAATTCAATTAGTAGAAAAGGCAAGGTATATTTTTCTGTATTTTTAGCACTTATTTTGTGGTTATCTCAAGCAACTTTACCCATATATACAGATATAGATAATCACGGCATTTCTATGATTTTAAATCAAAATTATTCATCAGATAATTATTGCTGTTTTGTAAGTCCAATATTATCGTATTTAGTTAAGTTTGTAAATATGATATTGCCTACAGCTGATGGTTTTGTGTTGATAATGGAATTGTTGATGACAGTTGCAATGTGTACATTAGCTTATATATTATTATCTGTTTGCAAAAATAAACTTAATGTAATTTTGGTGTGGTTATTTATAGTTTTCGTGAATTATTGTCTAAATATTTATCATGCTAATTTTACGATATACACATCCGTTCTTTGTTTAGTTGGATGTATGGGTCTTTTCTATTATATTAAAAAGCAAATCGGGGCTATTGTAGCTATAACCAGTTTATTGACGATTTATATGGCTGGAATGTTCAGATTTAATAGTCTTCTATTAATTATACCGTTTTTTATTTTAACCTGCTTGATAAGATTATTTGTAGAAAGAAAAGGATACAAAAAATATATCTTACGATTTTCTTTAATCGTTTTATCTATTTTATTATGTTGTGGTTGTCACAAAGTGATAAACAGTTTTGTGAGTGGCTCAGATACATATACTTACGCTACACATTATAATAGTGAACGCTCAAAATTATTTGATTTTGAAAATTATGATTACGAAGAAATATCATCTGAATTAAACAAATTAAATATATCTCAGAATGATTATAACAGTATTAGGGCTTCGTTACTTGCAGATACAGAGGTAGTAACACCAGAATATATGAAAAATATTACTGCTGTATCACAGCACGACTTCTCGGAAAAAATATACGATTTGCATAAAAATTTAGCAGATGTATTATATATATTGCAGACTGATACAGCTCTTTCTTTACAGTGTATAGCCTTTATTTTCTTTATTTTGTTGTTAATAATATTGACAGATTGTTCTTATATATATGTGTGTGAATTGTTGTTATCTTGTTTAGGTACGATAATAATTATTTTATATTTTTCATTTTTGGGACGAATTCCGGATAGGGTAATTCAAAGTATTTTTATAGGTAATTGGTTTGTATATATTTCTGCTTTTTTAAATAATGAATTTAAGTGGAAATTTAGAACTAAGAGGTTATTAGGTCTATTATATGGTATTATGATAGCTGGTATTGCTATTTCGAGTGTTCTTGTGGTTAATAATTCGAGTACAGTATTCTCAAGTATTACTGCAAATAAATGCACTACTGAACCGATAAAAAATTCCGACAATAAATATATCTGGAATACAAGTAGCTATAATGATTATGTAGATAATGTATTTTGGAGTATTAACAAACTACCTTCTATTGAATTTATGAAGCAAAATATATCTGATGGAAAATGGGTATATGGGCAAGTTTGTTATAATGACTATTTGAATTCAATTGGATTAAGCAATCCAATGAAATCTTTGTTAGAAAATAATGTTTATTATGTTTCTGATGAAGTTAGATGTGATATGGTTCTTACATTTCTAAAAGAACATTACGATAAAAACATAACTGTTGAACAGGTGGATTCAATAGATGATACCCCTGTATGGAAATTTAGTAAGGGGTAACTTTAATGAGCAATATACCTTTTAATGTACCGCTATGCAGATGAGTATATGTATACATATATTTTTAATGCTGGCGGGACAGCATTGTCGGTGCACAAAATAACTTCTATATCAGATATTTTCCCTCTATGTAATATCAACTGAACAATCATAGAATCCCCGAAAAATGCTGAATATGGTATAATAAACGCAAGAAAAGATGATTGCCGACGGAAAGAAATTGCCTTCAAAATATGAAGAGAAACTTTCAACAATCAAAATCGTCTACGCACAGCAGAAGGAAACCAATTTGTCACTGCTTAGCTATGTCCGTCCTGCTCCTCAATCTTAGAAGGATTGAGAGGCTGAGTGAGGCGGCGCGATTGCTCTTTGTTTGTGATTCTGGTTGACAGAAATAATTTAAAAGAGTATATTGATTTTCCAGAATGTGTGTGGGAACAGTTTAATACAGGAAAATTGAGAATCCAACACCTTTCTGATATGATTCGCATAAGATTAATAAAAGAGTACGGTGGATTGTGGCTGGACGTTTCCATTTATTGCAAAAAAGATATTCCGGAAACTTTTCTACCAATATATTCGCTAAAATCAGGAGATAACCCAAGATTTGTTTCTAATTGCAAATGGACTACGTTTGTTATAGGCGGTCAAAAGGATAATTTGTTATGCTGCTTTTTAGATGATTTTTTATGGATTATTGCAAATCAGGAAAACCTTTTATTGATTACTTTATGTTTGATTGCGCAATAGCACTTGCTAAAAATACTATTCCTGCGCTTGAGGAGTCGCTTAATACAATTCCTTGTGAGAATGGAAATTGTTATTTGATAAGTCAACATATATTTGATGAATGTAATAATGATTTATTAAGTATTATTATTAATGACAGCTCTGTGTTTTAAAAGATAGCATGGAAAATAGATGTATCAAAATGTAGTGAAAATTCACTTTATAAATATATAATAAAAAAGGAATTGTATAATGGATAAGGTAAGTATAATTGTTCCTGTTTATTATGTTGAAAAATATTTGCCGGAATGTATTGAATCGCTGATACATCAAACGTACAATAATATTGAAATTATTTTTGTTGACGATGGTTCAACGGATTCTTCGGGAAAAATTTGCGATAAATACGCAGAAACAGATAGCAGAATTAAGGTTATCCATCAACAAAATGCAGGTGCAGCAAATGCGAAGAACACTGGTTTGAATAATGCTTCAGGTATTTATATTATCTTTATGGACAGTGATGATACAGTTGAGTTGGTTTGGATAGAAACATTGATGAAATTAATCATTGAAAACGATGCAGATATGGCAGAATGTTCTTTCGATAAATTTTATAAAAACCGAACAGAGGCAATCGAACCATATGACGAAGTTCAATGTGAGTTTTCAGCTGAATCCTATCTTTTGCAGTATCTTTCAAGATGAACCAACAGTTTATTTTATTTAAAATTATTTAAACGAGAGCTTGCTGAAAATATTCGTTTCAGAAAGGAAAGAAGATGTATAGACGATGAGTTTTATACATATAAAGTAGTTTCGAATGCTAAAAAGATTGTGAGAATTGATAAGGTGTTATATCACTACAGGCAGCGTGCTTCAGGAGCTGTAAGGTCGGCGGAAAACTAATTACAGATTACTGATGATGCTATTGAATTGCGAATTGAACGGTATGAGTGGATAAAAAAGAATTTTCCCTCACTTAAAAAATATACATAAGCAATGACATAGATTTTTTAATTTATTTTTCGAAAAACAGTATTTATGATAAAAAACTTTTGATAAGTTCCGAAAGACATCAAGGTATTATTTACGAGGGACTTTAAAACTCGGTCTTAATATCAAATTGATTTTTAGCGCTTTTATATTTGTTTTATGCAGACCGGATGTAAACGCAAATTCCAGAACAACAACTGTTTAGAAACAACTGATGATTGTTATATTTAGAAGTAAGGTGACCGATCTCAATGAGAAAAGTTATTAGCGTGGTTATTACGGTATTTAGTGCAGATGGTACCGTCAGAAAGTGTGTGGAGTCACTGGTGTTCGGTCAATACAAAACTTGGATTAATCAACAATGAGTATGAATATAGACGATTCGAAAAGCTTAGATACATATGCGGAGCTGATGATGAAATAATTAATAAATATTATGAAAATGCGGTCAGTTCGACTAAGCAGAATTATGTTTATTACTGCGTTCATAATAAAGAAATGTCTAAAGGTGAGAGAATAAACTTTATTGAGAGAATAATGAAGGATGGTAATGCAGGAAAACACTACAAAATTAATCATAATATGAAGCGCAAAACAAAGCTGAATAATTCAAAGATTACTTTAATTTCACAGAAATGTATATCAGGTGTGTTTTATCACGATATGAATATGAAATCTTTCACCTACAATAAATCTGTATTTCAATTGTCCCGATGTATATTTGGATGATATAAAAATATATTTTATGCATTATTTTACATTCTCAGAGGCTAAACAAAAATGGGAGGAACGAAAAAACGTGTTCTCTAAAACAAATTGGTTGTAATTTATACAGATTTTTTTGAAGGAAGAGGTTTTATATGAAAGGCATAATTTTAGCAGGCGGAGCCGGTACAAGGCTTTATCCGCTGACTATGGTAACATCAAAACAGCTTTTGCCGGTTTATGACAAGCCTATGATTTATTATCCGCTGTCAACGCTTATGCTTGGCGGCATTAAGGATATTCTAATAATTTCAACACCGTCGGATACTCCGAGGTTTGAACAGTTGCTCGGAAACGGCGAGCAGTTTGGGATTAATCTATCCTATAAGGTTCAGCCGTCGCCTGACGGACTTGCCCAGGCGTTTATCCTCGGCAAGGAGTTTATCGGAGATGATGCCTGCGCTATGGTGCTTGGCGACAACATTTTTTACGGCAACGGTTTTGTTCGTTCGTTAAGAGAATCTGTAATAAATGCCGAAGAAAATAACCGTGCTACGGTTTTCGGTTATTATGTAACTGACCCTGAGCGCTTCGGAATTGTTGAGTTTGACGAGTCGGGAAAGGTGATTTCCGTTGAGGAAAAGCCTGAGAATCCCAAGTCTAATTATGCAATTACAGGCTTGTATTTTTATCCTTCGGGTGTTGCAGAAATGTCTGAAAACGTCAAACCCTCTGCAAGAGGTGAGCTTGAGATTACAACGCTGAATGAAATGTATCTGAAACAAGATAGACTTGATGTTCAGTTGCTCGGCAGAGGTTTTGCATGGCTTGATACGGGTACTATGGACAGCCTTGTTGACGCCGCAGATTTTGTCAGAATGATTGAGCAAAGGCAGGGGATTAAAATCTCTGCACCAGAAGAAATTGCCTATAAAAACAGCTGGATTTCAAGAGAAAAGTTAATTGACAGCGCAGAAAAATACGGCAAAAGTCCTTATGGCAAGCATCTGAAAGCGGTTGCTGACGGAAAATTAAAATACTGATACATAATGGGGGATTTTGATTATGAATATTTTAGTAACAGGCGGCGCAGGCTTTATCGGCGCAAACTTTGTTTATCTTGAGCTTAACGAACATCCTGAGGACAGAATTGTCTGCGTGGACAAGCTTACATATGCAGGCAACCTTGAAACTCTCAAGGATGCTATGGAATACGATAATTTCAGATTTGTAAAGGCTGACATCTGTGACAGAAAGGCAATGTTTGACCTTTTTGCAGAGGAAAAGTTTGATATAGTTGTCAACTTTGCGGCTGAAAGCCACGTTGACCGTTCTATTGAAAATCCCGAAATCTTTTTGCAGACGAACATTCTCGGCACACAGGTGCTTATGGACGCATCAAAGGAGTACGGCGTAAAGCGTTATCATCAGGTTTCAACCGATGAGGTTTACGGTGATTTACCGCTTGACCGTCCCGACCTGTTCTTTACTGAAACCACTCCGCTGAAAACCTCAAGTCCGTATTCATCGTCAAAGGCAGGTGCGGATTTACTTGTAAATGCATACCACAGAACCTACGGTTTGCCCACAACAATCAGCCGTTGCTCGAACAACTACGGACCCTACCAGTTCCCCGAAAAGCTCATTCCGCTTATGATATCAAATGCGCTTGCTGAAAAGCCGCTTCCTGTTTACGGCGAGGGAATAAATGTGCGTGATTGGCTCTATGTTGAGGACCATTGCAAGGCGATTGACTTGATTATCCGCAACGGCAAGGTCGGCGAGGTTTATAATATCGGCGGACACAACGAGATGAAGAATATTGATATTGTTAAAATCATCTGCAAGGCTCTCGGTAAAAGCGAGGACTTGATTGTTCACGTTACCGACAGAAAAGGCCACGATATGCGCTATGCAATTGACCCTGCAAAGATTCACGCAGAGCTCGGATGGTTACCCGAAACAAAGTTTGTTGACGGTATTCAGAAAACAATTAATTGGTATCTCGACAACAAAGAATGGTGGGAACGCATAGTATCGGGAGAGTATCAGAACTACTACGACGAAATGTATGGTGAAAGATTAAAGGATGCAGAATAATATGAAGGTGTTTGTTACAGGTGTAAAGGGTCAGCTCGGCTATGATGTAATGCGTGAACTTGAAGAAAGAGGATACAGCGACGCAGTAGGTGTTGACATTGAGGAGATGGATATTACCGACAGCGAAAGTGTTGACAGAGTAATAATTGCCGAAAATCCGGATGTTGTAATCCATTGTGCGGCGTGGACTGCGGTAGATTTGGCAGAAGATGAGGACAAACAGGATAAGGTTCACCTTGTGAATGCAGTCGGTACCGAGAATATAGCAAAGGTCTGCAAAAAGCTTGACTGCAAGATGATATATATTTCAACAGACTATGTGTTTGACGGACAAGGAACACGTCCTTGGGAGCCTGATGACGAGAGAAATCCGCTTAATGTTTACGGACAGACTAAATACGAGGGCGAGCTTGCTGTTGAAAAATGGCTTGAAAAGTATTTTATAGTAAGAATTGCATGGGTGTTCGGACAGAACGGCAAGAATTTTGTCCGAACTATGCTCAATCTCGGAAAAACTCACGATAAGCTTACTGTGGTCAATGACCAGATAGGCTCTCCTACATACACGCCTGACCTTGCAAGACTGCTCGTTGATATGGCTGAAAGCGATAAATATGGCTTTTACCATGCGACAAATGAAGGATTTTGCAGTTGGTACGAATTTGCTTGTGAAATATTCAGACAGGCATCGGAGTTTGATTCTGTTTATAAAAATGTATCCGTATCGCCTGTTACAAGCGATAAATACCCGTCGAAGGCAAAACGTCCGTCAAACAGCCGAATGAATAAGAATAAGCTGACCGAAAATGGCTTTGAAAGGCTTCCAGTTTGGCAGGATGCATTGAGAAGATATATTGAAACGACAGGAGTGTAAAAATGGGACAGATTAAAGTTACAAGATGTGATATTGATGGACTTTGCATAATTGAACCTGCCGTTCACGGGGATAGCAGAGGATATTTTATGGAAACCTACAATCAGAATGATATGCACGAAAACGGTCTGGATATGGTGTTTGTGCAGGATAATCAGAGTATGAGCACAAAAGGAGTACTTCGTGGACTTCATTATCAGAAAAAGCATCCTCAGGGAAAGCTTGTGCGAGTAATTAAAGGTTCGGTCTTTGACGTTGCGGTTGACCTTAGAAAGGACAGCAAAACATTTGGAAAATGGTTTGGAATTGAACTGACAGAGGATAATAAAAAGCAGTTTTATATTCCAGAGGGCTTTGCACACGGTTTTCTCGTTTTAAGCGATGTTGCGGAATTTTGCTATAAGGTTACAGACTTTTATCGCCCTGATGACGAGGGTGGCATTATGTGGAACGACCCGACAATAGGTATAGAATGGCCTCTTGACGGAATTGATGAAATCAAGCTGTCAGATAAGGACAAGATAAATCCTGATTTTGGTTCTTTTGTATTCGAATGACTATTTTTGAAGGAGTATAGGTATGAGCAATATTTCTTTTAACATCCCACCTTATATAGGCACAGAAGATAATTACATAAAACAGGCAATTATGAGCCGCAAAATCTGCGGCGATGGTGTGTTTACGAAAAAGTGTAACACAAAGCTTGAGGAAATCACTAAAACAAAGAAAGCTCTTATCACCACATCCGGAACATCGGCGCTTGAAATGGCAGCTTTGCTTGCTGACATTCAGCCCGGTGATGAGGTGATAATGCCCTCATATACCTTTGTTTCAACTGCAAATGCGTTTGTATTAAGGGGTGCAAAGATTGTTTTCGTTGATATTCGTCCGGATACAATGAATATTGATGAAAATCTGATTGAAGCCGCTGTTACAGAAAAGACTAAAGCTATAGTTCCGGTGCATTACGGCGGCGTTTCGTGTGAAATGGATACAATCTGCGATATAGCAAAACGCCATAATCTTGTGGTGATTGAAGATGCGGCTCAGGGAGTAATGAGCTTTTACAAGGGAAGAGCATTAGGTTCAATCGGTGACTTTGGTTGTTACAGCTTTCACGAAACGAAGAATTACAGTATGGGTGAAGGCGGTGCAGTCCTGATTAACCATAGTGAAGATGTTGAGCGTGCCGAAATTATCAGAGAAAAGGGTACAAACCGCTCAAAATTCTTCAGAGGTCAGGTTGATAAGTACACGTGGGTGGATATAGGTTCGTCATACCTTCAGAGTGAACTCAATTGTGCGTACCTGTATGCGCAAATTGAAAATCCCGACATTATCAACAATGACAGACTAAAGTCTTGGAATACATATTATGAAATGCTTAAGCCGCTTGCTGATAAAGGCTGTATAGAACTTCCCTTTATTCCCGATGGGTGCACACATAATGCACATATGTTTTACATAAAAGCAAAAGACTTAGCAGAGAGAACAAGGCTGATTGCGTACTTAAAGGAAAACGGAATCGGTGCGGTATTCCACTACATTCCGCTTCATAGTTCACCTGCAGGTAAGCAGTTTGGTACTTTCTTTGGTGAGGACAGATATACCACAAAGGAAAGCGAAAGATTGTTAAGACTGCCTATGTATTATGGATTAATAGAAGAAAATATAGAAACAGTAGTTAAGTGCATTTTTGAATTTTATAATTGTTAAGTCTATAAAATTTACTATTATTTTTTATGTGATTTTATATTTAATTGAATAGTCTAAGAATATTTCAGAATGTGATAGATTGATAAATAAGATGTTTGTAAAAGTTTGGGTGAGATTGTGAAAAAATTAGTAATTATAGGAGCAAATGACTTTCAAAACCAATTAATTTTGAAAGCAAAATCGCTCGGATATGAAACCTATGTATTTGCATGGGAGGACGGTGCTGTCGGAAAAGAAACAGCTGATTACTTTTATCCTATCAGCATTATAGAAAAGGAAAAAATACTGGAAAAGTGCAGAGAAATAAATCCGGTCGGAGTGTGTTCAATAGCGTCTGACTTGGCTTCAATAACTGTAAACTACGTTGCTGAAAAGCTTGGATTACCCTGTAACTCGACTAAATATACAGAAATACAAACAAACAAGTATAAAATGAGACAGGCTTTGCTTAATGCAGGGGTGTCGTGTCCTAAATTTACACTCGCAGATGAAATGGTTAAACCTGATTCATTATCGGATTTTTCATTTCCGATTATTGTTAAGCCTACGGATAGATCAGGCAGCAGAAGCATAATGAAATTAGAGTCGTCTGATGGTATTGAAAATGCTATAAAGGCAGCCTGTGAATCCTCTTTTGAACACAAGGCTATAATTGAAGAATTTATAGATGGAAATGAATACAGCATGGAAACCATCTCTTATAAAGGCAATCATCATTATTTAGCAACGACAAAAAAGTATACAACAGGTGCACCTCATTTTATAGAAACAGGACACAAACAGCCATCGGATTTGCCGTTGGAAATCGAAAAAATAGCTGTTGACACGGTATTCAAAGCATTAGATGCATTACATATAGAAAATAGTGCAGGCCATTCTGAATTCAGAGTAGATAATGAAGGAAATATCAGAATAATTGAGATAGGTGCAAGAATGGGTGGCGATTGTATCGGTTCCGATTTAGTTTATTTGTCAACAGGCAATGATTTTATGAAAATGGTAATTGATGTTGCCTGTGGAAATGAACCGGGGCTAGTTAAAGAACCATCAAACAATAGTGTCGAGATTAAGTTTATTTTTAATCAAGAGGATTTGGATGAATTAAATAGAATAAAAGAGAATAATCCGGAATTACTCTATAGAATTAGTGATATGGAAATAAAAAATTTGGGGAGAATTTCTGATAGCTCAACCCGTATAGGTTACTATATTTTTAAATTTAGAAGTGAGATGTTTTGATTATGAAAAAGAAAATAATTATTTTTGGAGCAACTGGTGGAACAGGTGTATATCTTATTGAGTATTTGAATAAAAATATTAATTTATGTGAGTATGAATTGATTGCGGTGGGAAGAAGAAAAACCGATTATTTTGATAAATATAATATTGATTATTATAGCGTTGATATATCTCAACAGGATACACTTTTGTGCTTACCAAGAGAAAACATTTATGCCATTATAATTCTTGCTGGTATTTTACCTGCAAAAATGAAAGGATATGTGCCACAAGCGTATATTGATATTAATGTAAGAGGTATACTTAATATAATGGAATTTTACAAAAATTCTTCTTTAGACAGAGTCATATATACAATTTCTATATCTGATTTACATGGATATTTGCCTAAACAAAAAGAATTTTTGCCTGATATGCCAATTAATTATAAATACGGAACAGATCATACCATTTATGCTATATCAAAGACAGCAGCAACAGAAATAATAAAGACATATTATTTTGATTATGGAATAAAATATTATATTTTAAGACTTCCAAATATATATATGTATTCTACTGAAAAAGAATATTATGTTGATGGAATTCCAAAGAAAATTTCTTATAGATACCTAATAGATAGGGCTATAGAGGGAAAAGATTTAGAATTATGGGGTAATCCTGAACAAAAAAGAGAGATTGTTTATGTAAAAGATTTTTGCCAATTTGTATATAGGACATTATTTGCTGACGCAGATGTTGGTTATTATAATGTTGGTGCTGATTGTATGGTTAGTATGAGAGATCAAATTATGGGGATTATTAATGTTTTTTGTCCCGAAAATCATAAATCAAAAATAGTATATTGTCCGGAAAAACCATCATGTGACGATACGCATATGAATATTGATAAAGCAAAAAAAGAGTTAGGATATTCTCCAAAGTATGGATATATTGATTACTTAATAGATTATAAGAAAGAAATGAATTCTGATAGATTTATTAATTTATAATTAAGTGTTTCAAGATTCTAAAGAAAGAAGGCAAAATATTTGGAAACGATAAGTTTTGTTATCCCATGTTATGGTAGTGAGAAGACAATAGAATTTGTTATTGATGAAATAAAAACAGTTATACAAAATAATAAATATGATTATGAGATTATAGCTATTAATGATTGTTCGCCTGACAATGTACTATTAAAGCTAAAAGAACTTGCTTCAGCTGATAATAAAATTAAAGTGATTAATTTTGCAAAAAATATGAATAGGCCTGGTGCGGTCATGGCAGGGTTGAATTATTCAAAAGGAGATTATGTTGTAGTTATGGATGATGATGGTCAATGTCCAATGGATGAATTTTGGAAAATTTTTAAGCCTATTGTTGATGGACATGCAGTATCTATAGCTTTGTACCCAGAAAGGAAGCAATCTTTTTTTAAAAATATTGGTACATACATTAATAAAAAGATGACACAATTTATAATTGATAGGCCTAAAAATATGGAATTTACTAATTTTATGGTCATGCAGAGGTTTATTGTCAATGAAATAATTAAATATAAAAACCCATATCCTTATTTTACCGGATTGTTATTACGGACGACCAACGATATAGTGAATGTTCAGGTCGCAGAAAGGGAAAGATTTTTCGGAAACAGTACATTTACATTAAAAAAAATGATAGGCATGTGGTTTAATGGTTTAACTTCATTTTCAATAAAACCATTAAGACTATCATCGTTAGTTGGAGTTATTTGTGCCCTTTGCGGTTTTGTTTTTGGTACATTTACTATTATCAGGAAACTGTGTGTGCCTAATATTAGTGCCGGTTGGAGTTCGACTGTTTCAATTTTACTCTTTATTGGCGGACTTATTATGTTAATGCTTGGTATGATAGGAGAATATATTGGCAGGATTTACATAAGCATAAACAATTCACCTCAATATGTTGTTAGAGAAACAATTAATATAGATCAAGATGATGAAAATGAAAAACAATAGTAAGCTAAATAATAAAATATATTTTGTTGTTTTACACATTCTTCTTGCAATTTATTCACTTGGAGGAATTTGTTCAAAATTTGCGGCACAACAGGAGTTTTTATCTTTTTGGTTCATTTTTTTCTATGGGCTTGTTATCTTAAATCTCGGTATATATGCAATTGTATGGCAGCAAATTATTAAGCATTTACCATTAAATACAGCCTATGCTAACAAAGCCGTGACTATTGTCTGGGGAATTTTGTGGGGATTTATTTTCTTTCAGGAGCAAATTAAGTGGAATATGCTGCTTGGTGCGGCGATTGTAATTGTTGGTGTGGTTTTGGTGGTGAGAGCTGATGAATGAAAAAATACTATTTTCACTTATTTTTATTTTTGGCGTATTCATTTCGTCTGTTTCGCAAATTTTGTTGAAAAAAAGTGCTCAAGTAGAATATGGCAGTAAAATAAAAGAGTATTTAAATCCAAGAGTTATATTTGCGTATATAATATTTTTCGGTGCTACTTTGTGTTCAGTTCTTGCATATACTAAAATCCCCCTGTCTTTTGGCCCCATACTTGAATCAGCAGGATACATATTTGTTGCAATATTAAGCAGGCTGTTTTTAAAAGAGAGAATAACAAAGAAAAAACTGATAGGACTTTCTGTAATAATTATCGGAATAATTATTTACTCACTATGATTTTAGTTAATTTGACACAATAATATATATGTTGTATAATATACTAAATATAACTTTTATTTATTTGTTTTTTGTAAATGATTTCAGGCGGATTTAGGGGTATTGAGGCTTATGAAGAGGATTAATTTGCGCAAGATGATACTTGCTTTGGCTGATGTTTTTATTATTGTAATCAGCGGATTGATTGTGAATTTCATATTGTCTTTCTTTGATTTTATCGGTGCAGAGGCAAGCAAAGGCTTGCTTTATTACATCATAGTTGATTTGCTAATGTGTGTCGTTATGATGTTTCTTATGGGCGGTTATTCAAGGCTCTGGCGGTATTTTAACATCAATGACTATCTTGTGTGCGCATTAGCTATGGCTTTCGGATTTACTCTGGGATATGTAATTTCTATGTTTTTGCAGGTACCTCAGAGAATTATATTCGTTTTGTGCTACTTCTTTGTTGCGACAATCGGTGTGCTTGCATTCAGATTTATTTTTAAGCGTACATTTCTTAAATTAACTGATGCAGGACGTGCCGATGCGTACGAGCGTACACTTATTGTGGGCGCAGGAAATGCAGGCAGAATGATTCTGACTGAAATCGAAAATGCTCGCTATGACGAAAACAGCCCTGTACGCAACATTCTTCCCGTTTGCTTTGCTGATGATGACGTGACAAAGCTGAGAAGCAAAATCAACGGTGTTGAGGTTGTCGGCACTACACCCGAAATTCCGAAAATTTGCACTGATTATCATATTGACAACATTATTGTTGCGCTTCCGTCCTGCGAAGAAGAGGACAAGCGCAGAATCCTTGATTATTGTTCTGCAACCGAGTGCAAAATCAAGGTGGTGCCCTATTTAAGCGAATTGCTTTTTGACGATAAGCACACTCAGCTTATCTCTCAGGCAAAGGAAATCAAAATTGAAGATTTGCTGGGCAGAAAGCCGATTGAGTTCAACAAAGAGGAAATCCGCAGTTTTATTACAGGCAAGGTCTGCCTTGTAACAGGCGGCGGTGGTTCAATCGGCAGCGAGCTTGTAAGGCAGATTGCGAAGTATTCGCCCAAACAGATTATAATTGTAGACATTTACGAAAATAACGCATATGATATACAACAGGAGCTGGTGCTTGAGTACGGCTCGTCGTTAAATCTCGCAACGATTATTTCTTCTGTGCGTGATTACGACAAAATGGACGTGATTTTCAGAAAATATCGTCCTCAGCTTGTTTTCCACGCAGCGGCTCACAAGCACGTTCCGCTTATGGAAACCGTGCCTGAGGAAGCCGTAAAGAACAATATCTTCGGGACATTCAACGTTGCAACGCTCGCCGAGTTTTACGGCGTTGACAAGTTTGTTATGATTTCCACCGACAAGGCTGTAAATCCGACAAATGTAATGGGTGCGACAAAGCGTGCCTGCGAAATGATTATTCAGTACAAGGCGCAGACGAGTACGCATACGGAGTTTGTTACAACACGCTTCGGCAACGTGCTCGGCTCGAACGGTTCGGTAATTCCGCTTTTCCGCAGACAGATTGAAAGCGGTTCGCCCGTAACCGTAACTCACCCCGATATTATCAGGTATTTTATGACAATTCCCGAGGCTGTTTCGCTTGTTCTTGAAGCAGGTGCAATGGCTAAGGGCGGCGAAATATTTGTGCTTGATATGGGTGCGCCCGTTAAGATTACAACGCTTGCGGAGAATCTTATCCGTATGTACGGAAAGGTTCCTTACAAGGATGTTCCGATTATATTTACGGGACTTCGTCCGGGTGAAAAGCTGTTTGAGGAGCTTCTTATGGACGAGGAAGGTCTTGAATCAACGGCAAATAAGAAAATATTTATAGGCAACCAGATTGATATTGACGCAGAGGATATGCTTGCAAAGCTGCATAACCTCAGAAAAGCGGCTGATGACAACGACAGCGAAAAGACTGTTGAGCTGTTGAGCGAAATGGTGCCTACATTCAATCATCAGGTTAACTGATTAAAAAGGATAAGTAACTTTTGAAAGGGAGAAAACGATATGTGTGGTATTGTTGGTTACGTAGGTCACAGAGATTGCAGTGATGTGCTTGTAAGCGCATTGACTAAGCTTGAATACAGAGGTTACGACTCGGCAGGTATTGCTGTTTTTGAGAACGGCGAAATCAGAACTGTCAAGACTAAGGGCAAGCTTAAGGATTTAGAGGATAAGCTTGCGGCTGTCGGCAAGCCCGGCGGAAACGTTGGTATCGGTCACACAAGATGGGCAACTCACGGTGAGCCGTCTGACGTAAATTCACATCCGCACAGCGGCGCAAGAGTTACAATTGTTCACAACGGAATTATCGAAAATTACATAGAATTAAAAGAATTTTTAATTTCAAAGGGCAGGGAATTTCTGAGCGACACCGACACCGAGGTCGTTGCACAGCTGCTCGACTACAAATACAACGGAAATCCGCTTGAAACTATAGACTCTGTTATGGCGGAGCTTAAAGGCTCTTTTGCACTCGGAATTATGTTCAAGGACTTCCCCGACAGAATTTTTGCAGTACGCAGAGAAAGTCCGCTTATAGTCGGCGTTGCCGAGGGCGAGTGCTTTATTGCATCCGACGTTCCTGCAATTTTGCAGTATACAAGGGATTATTATCTGCTCGAACACGACGAGATTGCAACCTTATCGGGTGAGGGCGTTACCTTTGTTGACGAGCACCTCGACCCGATTGAAAAGGAATTAAAAACGGCTGACTGGGATATGGAAGCTGCCGAAAAGGGCGGTTATCCTCACTTTATGATTAAGGAAATCAACGAACAGCCGCTTGCAATAAGAACAACAATTATGCCCAGAATCAAGGACGGCTTGCCCTGCCTTGAGGAGTGCGGCATTACACTTGAAAAGCTGAAGGACATCAATAAAATCACGATTGTAGCCTGCGGTACTGCTATGCACGCAGGAATGGTCGGTCAATATGTTATTGAGGACCTTGCAAGAGTTCCTGTAAACGTTGATATTGCTTCCGAATTCCGCTACAGAAATCCGATTGTCGGCAAGGGCGACCTTGTTATAATTATCTCGCAGTCGGGCGAAACTGCCGACAGCCTTGCCGCACTGCGCCTTGCAAAGCAGAAGGGTGCGACTACGCTTGCGATTGTAAACGCAAAGGGCAGCTCGATTGCACGTGAGGCAGATATGCTTATCTACACGCTCGCAGGTCCCGAAATCGCCGTTGCATCAACAAAGGCATATATCACTCAGCTTTCGGTTGTTTATCTTTTTGCATTTGAGCTTGCGCTTGCAAAGGAAACCGTAAGCGTTGCAGAATGCAAAAGACTTGTGTCTGCACTTATGAAAATGCCTGAGGCAGTTCAGTATGTTATTGACAACTGCGAGGATAAATGTAAATTTATCGCAACAAAGCTTGTTACGGCTGAAAGCCTGCTTTATATCGGCAGAGGTCTTGACTATGCGCTTTCAATGGAGGGCTCGCTGAAGCTGAAAGAGGTTTCGTACATTCATTCCGAAAGCTATGCGGCCGGTGAGCTTAAGCACGGCACAATCTCGCTTATTGACGAGGATATGCCTGTTATTTCGGTTGCTACACAGACCGACGTAATTCCCAAGACAATCAGCAACATTGTTGAGGTCAAGTCAAGAGGCGCAAAGATTATTCTTGTCTGCACAGACGCCTGTGCAAGAGAGCTTAAAGACGGCGTGGCTGATTATGTTGTGGAAATTCCCCATTCAGAGGAATTGTTGATGCCGATTACGGCTGTAGTTCCGCTTCAACTGCTCGCATATTACACCTCAATCAACAGAGGCAACGACCCCGATAAGCCAAGAAACCTCGCAAAATCCGTTACGGTGGAATAATATTCATAAAGATAGGAATGGAAATATGCAAACTTCGGTTTTGGATTGGCGTGATAATACTGCCGAAAAGTATGCCGGCAAGACGGTATTTACCGACGAAAACAGAAAGATTACCTTTTCTGAATTTAACAATTACACAAAATCAATCGGAACTTACATTGCCCGACTCGTTTCGGGCAATGCTCCTGTTGTCGTTATGAGTGGGCGTCATGTGCTGACGCCCGCAGCTTTTCTCGGTGTTGTAAGGGCAGGCTGCTTTTATGCGCCTATGGATGCGGCAATGCCGCTGTCAAGATTGAACAGCATACTGGGTGTAATTAAGTCGGATTTTATGCTTGTAGACAAAGAACACCTCGAAACGGCAAAAAAACTTGACTTTAGCGGAAAAATAATTATCATAGATGATATAATATCGACAATTCCCGATGAAAACTTGCTAAGTAAGGCTCGTTCGGGACTTACCGAGATTTCACCGCTTTATGTGATTTTCACCTCCGGCTCAACGGGTGTGCCAAAGGGCGTTATCACCTCGCACCATTCGCTGATGTGCTACATTGACGCAGTGTGCAAGGTGCTTGACGTTAACGAAAGTGATGTTCTGGGCAACCAGTCGCCGCTTGACTATATTGCCGCCGTGAGGGATATTTATCTGCCGCTTAAGACGGGTGCGTCAACGGTGATTATTCCTAAAAACGAGTTTTCAATGCCTACCGAGCTGTTTGAAACGCTCAATAAAAACAGGGTGACTGCGCTCTGCTGGAGTGTTGCGGGAATTGAACTGCCTGCAAAGCTCGGTGCATTCGATTGCGTAAAGCCTGAATACCTTAAAAAGGTTTGTTTCTCGGGCTCGGTTATGCCTTGCAAATACCTGAAAATCTGGCAGGAGAATCTTCCCGACGTGCTGTACGTCAATCAGTACGGTCCGACTGAGGCAACGGCTTCGTGTACATACTATGTTGTTGACGAAAAGGTCGAAGATGATACCGTTCTACCAATAGGCACTCCGTACGAGAATTACTCGGTTATCCTGCTTAATGAGGACGGAACCGAAACCGCCGAGGGTGAAATCGGAGAAATCTGTGTAAAAGGTCCGATTCTTGCGCTTGGATATTACGGCGATTCGGAGCGTACAAACGAGTCGTTTGTTCAGAATCCGCTCAACAAAAATTATCGTGAGTTGATTTACAAAACAGGTGACCTCGGAAGCTTTCGTGAGGACGGACTGCTGATGTTCCACGGCAGAAAAGACCGCCAGATTAAGCATATGGGACACCGCATTGAGCTTGGCGAAATTGAAGAAACCGCAAAGCAGATTGACGGAATAGGCGAGTGCTGTGCACTTTACAACAAGGAAAAGGAGCATCTCTACCTTTTCTATACGGGCGATGTGGCGTCAAAGGAAATTGTTCTGCATTTCAGAAAAGTTCTGCCTGCGTTTATGGTGCCGAGAAAGCTCGTTGCGCTTGAAGAACTGCCGAAATTACCGAACGGCAAGCTCGATATGCAGAGTATGAAAGCGATGTTTAAATAGAATTTTTGCAACGTCGTCGTAGGGACGTGTGGGAACCCGTCCCCTACTACATTGATAAAACTAAAAATACACATATTGTATGAAATATAACATCAGCTTTTGATATTAATCAGTGTAGGGAACGGTCTTGACCGTTCCGCTGATTTACAAGCCAACTCTTAACCGACTCGGAACGGTCAAGACCGTTCCCTACATTTGAGTGTGGTTATTTTAATACAAAATTGATAAACTTTAGAATTAACACCGTACTACGGAAAAGCTTGTAAGTAACTGCAATGATAATTTATTTGGTTGAGTTTGATAATCACTGCGGAAACGGAGTGAGTGTCCCTACGGTTAAAAAAATATTTTCTAATTAATAAAAAATTTTTAAAAACAACCCGTTTTGTTGCACTTTTGTTGCACTTCGTGTTGTATAATGGTAAAAAACAGGAGGTTATTATAATGGATGAATTAATGGAAATTCTTGAGGAATTAAGACCTGACGTGGATTTTGAAAACGAAACTGCTCTTATTGACGACGGCGTGCTCGATTCATTCGACATTGTTGCGCTTGTCGGAGAACTTAACGATGCTTTTGATATTGAAATCAAGCCAAACAACCTTGTTCCCGAAAATTTCAATTCGGCAGAGGCTATGATGACTTTGATTGAACAGCTTCAGGACGAATGAGGTTGTTATGGACAAGTCATTATTCAAAGAGCTTGCGCTGAAACTCGGCACTCCGTCATATGTTTTTGACAGCGACGAGTTTGAAAAGCGTGCTCAGCTTGTTAAAACTGAATTTGGCGCAGAAACCGGGCTTTGCTTTTCTATAAAAGCAAACCCATTTTTGCTTAAATGCCTGCCCGATTGCTTTGATAAAATTGAGGTTTGCAGTCCCGGAGAGCTTACAATCTGCGAAAAGACAAACGCAGATATGGACAAGGTCATTTTTTCGGGTGTGAACAAGACCAAAGCTGACGTTGAGCGTGCAATGGAAGATAAGGTCGGCACGTTTACGGCGGAGAGCTATCTGCACTTAAAGCTGATTAACGAGAGTGCAGTGAAAAGAGGTATTAAAGTACCCGTTCTTGTAAGACTTACGGGCGGCAGTCAGTTCGGTATGGATGAAAACGACGTGCTTGACGTTATCAGAAACCGTGATAATTACAGCGGAATTGAGATTGTCGGACTGCACTTTTTTACGGGCACGCAGAAAAGAAAGCCTGCCGCAATTGAAAAGGAGCTCGACTATGTTGCAGAATTTATCGACAGGGTAAAGAGCGAGCTTGACTTTGACATTGAGCGTGTTGAGTACGGAACAGGACTTGCCGTTGACTATTTCAGCGACAATGCCGACGAAACAGAGAAAGAACGCCTTTGTGCAGTTGCGCCCAAAATCAGGGAGCTTGCCAAAAAAGTAAAGCTTACCGTTGAAATGGGCAGATTTTTTGCCGCCCCCTGCGGATATTATTTTACAAAGGTTATGGACGTAAAGACGAATTGCGGAGTGAATTACGCAATCGTGGACGGCGGACTTAATCAGCTAAAATATGACGGACAGCTTCAGGGAATGCAGATTCCGAGAATTGCTCACATTAAGGGCGAGGACAACGTTTGCTGTAAAAGCACCGATAAATGGACGCTTTGCGGAAGCCTTTGCACCACGAACGATATTCTTGCGAGAAATGCAGAATTTTCTTCGCTTGAAATCGGAGATATACTTGTGTTTGAGCGCACAGGCGCATATTCGGCAATGGAGGGTATGGCGGTGTTCCTCAGCAGAGAAATGCCCGTT
Source organism: Ruminococcus sp. (assembly GCA_051880935.1). Classification (GTDB taxonomy): domain Bacteria; phylum Bacillota; class Clostridia; order Oscillospirales; family Acutalibacteraceae; genus Ruminococcoides. The sequence continues at coordinate 9,967 of JBJEOX010000353.1, read as the reverse complement.
ATTTCGATTTATTCGAAAAAAGACGGACTAAAAATCGTCAGAGAAATGATTTATACGGACGTTTTCAATACTCCGTGAATTTAATGCGGAATTAAGGGTCGGTCGAGAGCCTCGGCGGTGTGCCACCGCAGGCAATTCGAGTGAAAAAATCGGTTGTTTTGGTAAAAGCGGTTGCTCGATTTTTAAATTGACATATAGGTAACGTTTTGTGAGCGACGAGGGCGCCGCTCGCTACAATTTTGTACATACATTTCCTCTATATCCGTAGGGGACGGGTTCCTACACGTCCCTATGTATAAATTGTGTAACGATTTATACATTATGGCGAACACAGTTCGCTGCTACAATTCTATCCAAATTGTAAATTGTTAATTATTCAGTGAGGGTGTTATTTTGAATTATACATCATTGAACTTCATACTTTTTGTCGCTTTAACGGTGCTGGTCTACTTTTTGTTTCCTCTTAAAAAGCAGAAGTGGAGCGTTCTGCTCGTTGCAAGCTACGTTTTCTATCTTTTTGCAGGATATAAATACGTCGCATTCATCCTTTTTACGACTGTAAGCACCTACCTTTTTGCCTTGTGGATTAACAGGATAGGCGTAAAATCGAAGGAAACGCTCAAGCTTAACAAGCAGACGTGGGACAAGGATAAAAAGAAAAAATTCAAAAATTCAGTCAAGCATAAAAAACGCCTCGTTATGGCACTTGTGCTTGTCGTAAACTTCGGTATACTTGCGTTTCTTAAGTATTACAACTTCTTTGCAGGCAGCCTTAATGATGTTATGGGTATGTTCGGAATCGGCTTTTCTGCGCCTACGCTCAAGCTTTTTCTGCCCTTGGGAATTTCCTTTTACACGTTCCAGTCAATGGGCTACATAGTTGACGTTTATCGGGAAAAGGTTGCACCCGAAAAGAATATTGCAAAACTTGCGCTTTTCGTGTCGTTCTTTCCGCAGATTATTCAGGGACCCATCAGCTTTTACGACCAGCTTGCGCATCAGCTTTACGAGTCGCATAATTTTGACTTTACACGCTTTAAGTACGGTATGGAGCTTATTTTGTGGGGCTTTTTCAAAAAGCTGATAATCGCCGACAGAGCCGTTATAGCTATCAACACCGTTACCGCTGACTATGCGGCTTACAACGGCACAACGCTTACGTTTACAATTTTGCTCTATGCGCTCCAGCTTTACGCCGACTTCTCGGGCGGTATTGACATTTCAAGGGGCGTTGCGCAGATTTTCGGAATAGATATGGTGGACAACTTCAAGCGTCCGTATTTTGCAAAGTCAATCAACGACTACTGGCGCAGGTGGCATATCACGCTCGGTGCGTGGCTTAAAAACTACCTTTTCTATCCGCTTGCAATGTCAAATCTTTTCATCAATGCAAGTAAGAAGATGAAGGGCACAAAATTCGGCTCGACAAAGGCTGGCGCACACATTGCAAAGGTGCTACCGACAAGCATTGCGTCGCTGATTGTGTTCCTCGTTGTCGGAATCTGGCACGGCGCAAACTGGAAGTACGTTGCCTTCGGTATATGGAACGGCGGAATTATTATGATTTCAATTCTGCTGAAACCCGTATTTGATTGGGTGCTTGCAAAGCTCAGAATTAATGCTCAGTCGTTTGCTTACGGCGTTTTCCAAATGTTCAGAACATTTCTGGTTGTACTCGTCGGTTACGTCTTTGACGTTGCGCCAAACTTTGCACAGGCTATGAACACGTTTAAGCTTGCGTTTACAGACCAGAGCCTTTCGGTCGGCTGGTCGCAGATAAGCGAGCTGGGACTTGAAAAATACGAGTACGCAATCATCATTTTCGGTATGATTGTGGTATTTGTTGCAAGCGTAATTCAGGAAAGACACAGCAGTACGACAATCCGTGAAATGCTCGACAAAAAGCCGTTTGCATTGAGAGGACTTGTTATTTTTGCTGGCTTGATGCTTGTGCTTGTGTTCGGAATTTACGGCCCGAAATACGACCCTGCCGCATTTGTGTATATGCAGTTTTAGGAGCAGATTTAATGAAGAAAAAGTATGTGTCAAGATCAATCAAAATTCTGTCTTTTGCATTGGCGGCGTTTTTGATTATGACGGTCACTCAGGTAAGGTGTGACCACAATAAAATAAGGCTTGACGGATTTTATATGGAGGAGAAAAACTCGCTTGACGTTGTTTTGCTCGGTGCAAGCGAGGTCTATACGGCGTTTTCTTCTGCGCTTGCTTATGACGAGTACGGCTTTACAAGCTATCCGTATGCTACCGAAGCAAATTACATAGATTTGTTTGAGTCGCAGATCAAGGAGATACAGAGCACTCAGACTCCTAAGCTTATCCTTATTGAGATGAACGGTGCGCTCTATGACAACAAGATGAAGGACAAGGACGTAAAGCTCCGCCGTATGACTGACAGTATGCCGTTTTCGCAGAACAAGATTGATACAATCAATCAGTTCGGCGACAAGGACGAAAAGCTGAGCTACTATCTTCCTTGGGTAATGTATCACGGAAGCAAAAGCGCAATAGGCAGATTCCCCGACAACATTTCTCTGCATTTAAGAGGATGCTCTGCGCTGAAGGGCGTTTCGGGCAAATCGAAATCCGTGTATAAAGGCAAGTTAATCGACGTTGAGGGCGATACGTCCAAAAAGGACTTGCCTGCCGAAACAGAGGAAAAGCTCCGCAGTTTTTTGCAGTATTGCAAGGACAACAAGCTCGACAATGTTGTGTTTGCGAAATTTCCGCACCGCATTACCAAGAAAAAGTTTTACAAGCGTTTTCAGATGGGCAATACGATGGGCGAAATCATAAGGGGATACGGCTTTGAGTATCTTGATTTCGAAAACAACTGCAAGGACGTCGGACTTGATTATAAAGAGGATTTCTACAACGACGACCATATGAATATTTACGGTCAGCAGAAATTTACAAAGTATCTGGGAAAAATTCTTGTTGACAAATACGGCATAGAAAAAAGCGAGCTGTCGGAGAATAACAAGGCTCGCTGGGACTCAAGTGCGGAGTATATACAGCTGTATTACGAGTATTTTGAAAACTGTCATAAGGAAGGCAAGGATACTCAGTTGTATGAAACCTGCGGACTTATGTGGGAGCTTGATAATCTTAAAAAACAGAAAAAGGCATAAAACAGAGCAGACTGCGAATAAAACCGCAGTCTGCTTTTAGTTTTTACTTAAAATATCCTATCGTATACCGCAAAAAAACAAATTACAGTCTTGTAATTTGTTTGAAAATTAGGTATAATAAACTGTATATGTAAAGTTTTGCAAAATCCTGACGGATGACTATGGGGGAAATGATTAATGAAGGTGAACGGATTTAAGAAAATAACGGCCTTTTTTTGCGCCTTGATGTGCTTGATTAGCAGTACACTTATTTGCAGTGCGGCATCACGGAGATATACAATAAACGAAATTGACGATATGGTTATTTCTCTGCCCGGCGATATGTCGGCTATCACCCGTTCAAGCAAAAATTCCGACAGGTATTTCTCGGTTTTCGGTCTTGATTACAACACCACGATGAAGAATTTTGAAAACGGCGATATTTATTTGCAGGGTATGGACAGTATGTCAGCCGTTACGGTTACGGTCACAATGACAAAAACCGACGAGAGCAAGGGAATCGGCAACTACAATCTTCTTGAACCTGACAAGCTTTCGCAGGTAAGCTCAAACTTTTTAAGTCAGAGCGAATACACCTCCTGCACCCCCGACACCGCCGGCAAAATCGTCTGGCTGAACTTTGATACCAACGTTACAAGCAACGGCTTGTCAATCAGGGCATATCAGGCTAACACCGTTTATGACGGAATGAGCGTCAGCATTACGCTCCAGAGAAATTCGGGCAACGTAACGGCTGAGGATTACGCAACCTTTACCGGGATTGTTTCCTCCGTCAGCTTTATGAAAGAAAGCACAATCGGAAGTATAATTCCTTACATAATTATCGGAGCGTCAATTGCCGTAATACTTATTCTAATTATCCTCATAATCGTTGTAAAGCAAGCGAAAAAGCACAGAAAAAAGAACAAAAATGATAAAATTCTTGAGGAGCTTGCAGGTAAGTACACCTCAAAACGCAGAAATAATCCTGCCAAGGAGCAAGCAGAATACAGCGTTTACGAGGACAAGAATTTTGAAGAAGGCAGAAACGGTTATTCCGATACTTCTTCCGACAACAGCGAAGATGACTACACCTTTGACAAAACCGAGATTGATTCCGAGGATTTCCTCAAGGGTGTTAAGCAGAACGACAACGAGGACGTAAAAATTTACAGTCCGTCGGAAAGAAAGATTGACGACAGCGAGGTTGAGGAGATACTCAATTACAAGAGAATGGTTGCTCAGAAAGCCGCCGCAGAAGCTGAGGAAAGCTTTGCAGAGGTAGTTTACAGCAGTAAAAAGAACGCTGAAAAGGCAGAAGAGCCTGAAACAGAAACGGAGCCTGAAAATACAGAAGAAATTGAAGAACCCGAAACAGACGGTAAAGCTCCGAAAGAAGAAGTTGAGAAAAAGACTGATAAGATTGTTGAAATTGAGGATGGACTTTTCGGTGAAGCCGACGAAAATGATGAAGAGGACTACAACAACGACGAGGAGCTTGTCCGTGAGGAAGCAAAGCGTGTAAAATTCAGGGACAGCGACGATTTCTTTGAGGAAGCACCCAAAAAGACAATAGGCGTTATCAGCAGTAAGGAACTTCGTGACGCAGAGGATTTTGACGTAATCAATGAGGTTGAGGAGCGTGTAAAGGAGGTTGAAAAGCCATCTCAGAACGCAGGCAAAAGCTTTGTTGAGGCTGTTAAAAAGGTCGGCGGCGGAATAAAGTCGTTCGGGGTACACTGCGGATATTTCTGCACAAATGTGAGCAGAATGATAAAGCGCAAACGTGCAATGAAAAAACGTCAGAAAGCCGAGGCTGAACGCCGTGAGCGTGCAAGGCAGAGAGCCGAAAGACAGAGGGCGCAAAGGCGTGAAATGGAAAACGGCGGACTTGTTCAGGTGCACAGCAGAAACGACCCCAGACCTGCACAGAACAGAAGACCTGCTCAGCAAAGACGTCCTTCTTCGCAACAGCGACGTCCGTCAAATCCGCAGAACAGAAATAACAAGCGCAGATAATAAGTGGCGGTGATAAGATGAAAGATTTACTGATAAAAAACGCAACCGTTGTATCTCCTGCCGATAAAATCAGCGGCAGATATGATATTCTCGTGATGAACGGCAGAATTGCGCAAATCGGCGAAAAGCTGAGCTTTGACGGCGAGGTTATAAATGCCGAGGGGCTTTACGCAATCCCCGGACTTGTCGATATGCACGTTCACCTTCGTGACCCCGGTCAGACTCAGAAAGAGGATATTTTCACAGGCTGTCGTGCTGCGGCGGCAGGCGGAGTTACAAGCCTGCTTGCAATGCCGAACACAACGCCTGCAACCGACAGCGGCGAGGTTGTACGCTATATACTTGACAAGGCAAAGAATGCAGACGCAAATGTCTATGTTGCGGCGAGCATTACAAAGGGACTCAAAAGCTTGGAGCCTACCGATATTGAGGGGCTGAAAAACGCAGGCGCAATCGCACTGACCGACGACGGCAGACCTGTTGAAAACACGAAATTCTTAAGCGACGCTATGAAAAAAGCTCCGCTTTACGGTATGCACGTTGTTGCGCACTGCGAGGATTTGTTCCTTGCAGACGGCGGCAAAATCAACGAGGGCGAGGTTTCCGAAAAGCTCGGTGTAAAGGGAATTCCTGCATCAGCTGAGGATTGCGGAACTGCGAGGGAAATTGCCCTTGCGGCGGCGCTCGACGTTCCTGTTCACATCTGCCACGTCAGCACTAAGACGAGCGTTGAGCTTATCAGGGACGCTAAAAACAGGGGCGTGAAGGTCACTGCGGAAACTGCTCCGCACTACTTTTCGCTTACCGACAAAGAACTTTTGCGCGGCGACGCTGATTTCAGAATGAATCCGCCCCTGCGCACAATTTCGGATATGGACGAGATTATCAACGGCTTGCTCGACGGCACGCTTGACGCAATTGCAACCGACCACGCACCGCATACCGTAGAGGATAAGGCTGATTTTGTATCTGCCCCGAACGGCTCAATCGGTATGGAAACGTCGCTTGCTGTGGGAATAACCTGCCTTGTGAAGCGAGGCTTGATGAGCTTTGAAAAGCTTGTTGAAAAGATGAGCGTAAACCCTGCAAGAATCCTCGGAATAAATGCAGGAACGCTTGCGGTGGGCGCACCTGCCGATATTGCTCTGGTCGACCTTGACGAGGAATGGGTTGTTGACGTTGACAGGCTCCACGGCAAGAGCAAGAATACGCCGTTTAAGGGCAGAAGGCTTTGCGGCAAGGTTAAAAAGACAATCCTCGGCGGAAAAGTCGTTTTTGATGACAAATAAATAATTGTCGGATAAACAGGAATTTAGCAAATTAACAATTAACAATGTACAATTATGGTCGAGTGGATAGGTTGCAATAATTAAAAAGTATAGCGCCCGAATTTATTTATATGCGGCGTTGCCGGTCGAGTGCCTCGACACGCAAATTTTATAATTGTAGCGGCGAACTGTGTTCGCCATAATGTATAAATTGTTTCACAATTTATACATAGGGACGTCAGGGATGCCGTTCCCTACACTAAAAATTAAACGTTACCTATATATCAATCTATAATTCGGGCAACCGTTTTTACCTAAACAACCGATTTTTCCACTCGATTTGCTTGCGGCGGCACACCGCCGATTTGCCCGTCGAGGCACTCGACAAATTATCGTTTGGCTGACTGAGATAGATAACCATTAAGAATAAAAAATATTTAAATAAAAGGAGATAGATTTTATGGCACAAAAGGGTGATTTGCTGTCGGTAAGACAGGACATACGAGTAGTTGACGCAACAATCCGTGACGGCGGACTCTGCAACAATTTCAGATTTGACGATAAGTTCGTTAAGGACTTGTACGAGGCTAACGTTAAAGCAGGCGTTGACTATATGGAGTTCGGTTACAAGGCTTCGAAGGAGCTTTTTGACGAAAAGGATTTCGGAAAGTGGAAGTTCTGCAACGACGCTGACATAAGAAAAATTGTCGGCGACAACAAGACTAAGCTGAAAATTGCAGTTATGGCTGACGTTGGCAGAACTGATTTTGAAAAGGACATTATCCCCAAAAAGGACAGCCCGATTGACCTTGTCAGAATTGCAACCTATATCAACACGATTCCTGCGGCTATCGAGATGATTGAGGACTGCGCTAAAAAGGGCTACGAAACCACAATCAACATTATGGCTGTTTCAAAGGCAAAGACCGAGGACATTGTTACTGCACTTGAAATTCTCGGACAAAGCCCCGTTAACGCTTTCTACATTGTTGACAGCTACGGCGCACTCTATCCCGAGGAGTCAAGAAGACTTGCGGATCTTTACTGCTCAATTGCCGACAAGTACAACAAGGCTGTCGGAATCCACGCACACAACAACCAGCAGCTCGCTTTTGCAAACACAATCGAGGCTATGACTCAGGGCGCAAGCTACCTTGACGCTACAGTTGACGGAATGGGCAGAGGTGCAGGCAACTGCGCACTTGAGTTGTTGCTCGGCTTCCTCAAGAATCCTAAGTATAAAGTTGACCCGATTCTCAGAATTATTGAGGAGCATACTCATAAACTCAAGGAGGACGGCGTAAAATGGGGATATGATATTCCTTATATGCTCACAGGTCAGTTCAACACTCACCCCCGTCCTGCAATTTCGTTTGTAAAGGACGACAGACAGGATTATTCACGCTTCAGCAACGAGCTTTTTGATATTATAAATTCATAATAACGTTGTTATGGAGGATAAAAATGAAAATAAAAGTGAATTTCTATGAATCGGTTAATGATGAAAAGCTGAAATTCGCTGTGATTATTTCAAAATTAGTCGGGAAATGGGTATTCTGCAAGCATAAAGAGCGTGATACCTATGAAGTTCCCGGAGGTCACCGTGAGGTCGGAGAGGATATTTTATCAACTGCGAAACGTGAGCTTTACGAAGAAACGGGTGCGCTCGACTTTGAAATAAAGCCGGTTTGCGTTTATTCGGTCACAAGGACTGAGGAAAACTCAGAAACCGAAACCTTTGGTATGCTGTATTTTGCAGATATAAAGAGTTTTGAGAGTGAGCTTCACAGTGAAATTGAGAAGATTATTATAACCGATAAGTTACCCGAAAACTGGACTTATCCGCTTATTCAGCCGTTTTTGATTGAACACGCCGAAAAGCTCGGGTTTATATAACGTACTAAAAAAGGAGAAGTAGAAAAATGGCATTTGACAGACTTATTGAAAAAATTGTGAAAATGCAGAATCCGACTGTTGCAGGTCTTGACCCGAAGCTCGACTATGTTCCGGCTTCAATCAAGGAGGCTTGCTTTGCAAAATACGGAAAAACTCTTGACGGAGCGGCTGCGGCACTCTTTGAGTTCAACAAGGCGCTCATTGATTCGCTTTGCGACATTGTTCCGGCAATCAAGCCGCAGGCTGCATATTATGAAATGTACGGCTGGCAGGGCGTGAAGGCTCTCTGCGATACAATCGCCTACGCAAAGTCAAAGGGAATGTTCGTAATCACAGACGGCAAGCGCAACGACATCGGCACAACAATGGAGGCTTACGCAACGGCTCACCTCGGCACAACCGACGTTGCAGGCGAGCAGCTTGACGCTTTCGGCGCTGACGCACTCACGGTAAACGGCTACCTCGGTACCGACGGTATCAAGCCGCTTGCAAGCGTTTGCGGCGAAAAGGATAAGGGCATTTTCGTGCTTGTAAAGACCTCTAACCCGAGCTCGGGCGAGCTTCAGGATATGAAGCTTGACACTGACGAAACCGTTTACGAGCATATGGGCAGAATGTGCGAGAGCTGGGGCGATGAGCTTATGGGCAAATACGGTTACTCGGCTGTAGGCGCAGTTGTCGGTGCAACCTATCCCGAACAGCTTAAAGAAATGAGAGCAAAGCTTCCGCACACCTTCTTCCTCGTTCCCGGCTACGGTGCACAGGGCGGCGGTGCAGAGGACGTTAAAAATGCGTTTGACGAAAACTGCCTCGGTGCAATTATCAATTCAAGCCGTGGCATTATGTGTGCATGGAAAAAGCAGAACCTTACAGAAGAAGATTTTGCACAGGCTGCACGTACTGAGGCAATCAGAATGAGAGATGAAATCATCACTGCAATCGGTGAAATTACGGTTGGCTGATTGTATGGACAGCGTTAAAACAATTGAATCGGCGGATAATCGGAGAATCGGCTACCTTGACTCGGTCAAGGGAATTGCTGTTCTGATTGTAGTGTTTTATCATATCGAGGCAAACCGGAACTCGCTGCTTACAAGGTGGTACACGCCGTTTATGCTGGCTGTTTTCTTCTGCGTAAGCGGTATGCTGCTTGACGTGCACAGGGAGAAAAGGAAGAGCAAGCCGCTTAAAGAGCTTATCATAAAAGACGCTAAAAGCCTTTTGTATCCTTACTTTACCTTTTCGGCTCTGATTATACTTGTTCTGGCTCTCAGAGGCGAGCCACCTCGCTATCTGCTTAGTGCCGTTATTTATACGGTTTCGTTATGCGGTTACGGTGCCCCGTGGTTTTTCCCTGCGTTGTTTTTGTCAAAAATCGTCTTTACGCTGATTGAGCGTAATGTAAAAAAGAAGTCGGTGCTGTTGCTGATAATTGTATTCTTTATTGTCTGCGTTTCTTTTGTTACGATTTTTATAAACGGCAATCCGATTTTTAACACCTCGGTACCTATGAAGTTGCTCAGACAGACTGCGTATATGCTGCTGAGAATTTCGTTGGGAACAACATTCCTGTTTGTCGGATATTATTTTAACAGGGTGATAAACGGTAATTATTTTACCGAAAATCAGGTAAAAGTTACGGTCATTTCAATAATT
>JBJEOX010000352.1:0-6449 GCA_051880935.1 Ruminococcus sp. | reverse complement strand
GGAATCAATATCAACAAAATCAAAAAGTCCGATTTAAGACGTTCGCTCGGTATCGTTTTGCAGGACACTCACCTGTTCACCGATACCGTAATGGAGAATATCCGCTACGGCAGACTTGACGCAACAGACGAAGAGGTTATTGCCGCCGCAAAGCTTGCAAACGCAGACTCGTTTATCCGCAAGCTGCCTGACGGCTACAACACCGTTTTAAAGGGTGACGGCGGAAACTTAAGTCAGGGACAAAGGCAGATGCTTGCTATTGCAAGAGCAGCTGTTGCCGACCCGCCTGCACTGATTCTTGACGAGGCAACAAGCTCCATTGATACAAGAACTGAGAAGATGGTTCAGGACAGTATGGATAAACTTATGAAGGGCAGAACAACATTTGTTATTGCCCACAGACTTTCTACCGTTAAGAATTCTGACTGCATTATGGTGCTTGAACAGGGAAGAATCATTGAGCGTGGCACGCACGAACAGCTCATTGAGCAGAAGGGCAAGTATTATCAGCTCTACACCGGCAAGACCGCATAAGACTAATAAATAAAACAGGGATATACTTGAAACGAAAATTCAAGTATATCCCGTTTTTAGTGTCAATAACTGTAGGGAACGACCCCTGTGTCGTTCCTATATAAAGTCAGCTGAATTTCTGTCAGGAACAACACAGGGGTTGTTCCCTACTTTTTTAACTAATAAAAAAGATTGCAACAGAAAGAAAAATCGATATAAAAGTAAAAATAATAATTTCTAATCTGACGCCAGCAAATTTGTCATCGAATGAATTTCTGTCATAGGTTTTAATTGTGAACAAAACAACAGCTATGCTGTCCGATACTAGAAGGACAGACAAAATTATTTTTAGTATAAGACTGAAAAAATTTATAAATAACGTACTGAATAAAACTACAGATATGAAAAGAACAACCTGAAAAACAAGCAATACAATAAGGATTTTATTGTTTCTGTTCCACGATGGTTTTGTTTTTGAATATCTGCGCTCTGAACGCACTGACATTTTCACCTCTTTAATCAACTATACACATAAATGCGCTCATTGTGCCACGCTTGCCCTTTGTTGCACGATGGCTCCATAATAGCTCATTGTTACAGTTGGTGCATACGTCGCTTACTGTTATATTCTCGTTCTTCACGCCTGCGGCAACAAGAATTTGTCTGTTGGTTTCAAGCAAGTCTATCATATATTTTCCGTTTTCCTTCGGGAAAACAAATCGACTGCTGTCAAGGTCACTCAGTGCGTAAAAATTATCTGCGCAGGGTTTGTCAACTTCGTAACAGCACACAGAGATTGCAGGTCCGATTGCGGCAACAATATCGGCAGGATTTGTGCCGTACAGCTCGGTCATCTTTTTTACTACCTTTTCCCCTATTCTGCCTACCGTGCCTCTCCAGCCTGCGTGGGCAAGACCGATTGCCCTTTGCTTGGTATCGACAAAAAACAGCGGTGTGCAGTCGGCGTAGTACGTAACAAGCGTTACGCCCTTTTCATTTGTAATCAGTGCGTCAACGCTCTGCAAATCACGTGGTTTGTAGATTCCTGTACCCTTGTTTTCGGAGGTCACGGCACGAACAAAGGTGTTGTGGTCCTGTGCTGACGCTGTCAGTGAATCAAAATCAAAGCCCGCGCTTTTGCAGATGCGCTTATAGTTCTCGGTCACGCTTTCGGGATTATCTCCCCTGTTGAACGCCAGATTCATTGAAGTGAATTCGCCCTCTGACACTCCGCCGAGTCGGGTTGAAAAAGCGTGATTGATGAATTTTATTTCCGATAGAGAATTATATGTAAGATACGGTACTGTATCTGCGTTGTTAAGAGTCATTGTCTTAGATTGAAAATTCAAGTGTATTCGCCTCCGTAATGCAAGAAAAAATATACCCCTTGAAACTGATGCAACTTAATGATATAATAAAGAAACACGGGGTGATTATTATGAAGAAAAAGCTATTTGGTCAGAATATTATGCCTGATTGTTCATACTGCGAAAATGCTGTAGTAGAAAACGAAATGGCTTACTGCAAAAAAGGCAAGCGTATTCAGAACAGCAAATGCAGAGCTTTCAGATATGACCCGCTTATGAGAGTTCCGGAAACTTCGACCTTCAATAAAAAATACAGCGTTGAAGATTTTAAAATCTGAATATAATATAATTTTTAAAAAGCTTTATCAGAAATGATAAAGCTTTTTTGTTTGATATATAATCAGTTATGCAAGCTGGAAGTCCTTTATGTAGCTGTCGATTGACTTTTTGATAATTTCCTTTGCCTTTTTTACTCCGCTGATTTCGGTAACGGAAGTTGTCTTGCCTGCCTCAAGCGACTTGTAAACCTGGAAAAAGTGCTGAATTTCCTCAAAATAATGCTTGGGAAGTTCCTTTATATCGCTGTAGCAGTTGTAGTTCGGGTCGTTTACGGGCACTGCAATAATCTTTTCATCACAGCTGTTGTTATCAATCATATTGAGCACACCGATTGGCTTGCACTCAACAAGCGTCATAGGCTGAATAGTTTCACTGCAAAGCACCAGAACGTCAAGCGGGTCGCCGTCCTCGGCAAAGGTTCTGGGAATAAAGCCGTAGTTAGCAGGATAGTGAGTTGAAGTAAACAGAACTCTGTCAAGCTTTAAAAGTCCTGTTTCCTTGTCAAGCTCGTATTTATTCTTGCCGCCCTTTGAAATTTCAATAACAGCGTAAAACTTGTCCGTTGTGATTCTCTTAGGAGAAATGTCGTGCCAGATATTCATAATTTATCGTCACCCTTCTAAATTATAATTAAGTTTAAATTTATACCCATTACTTTTATTATAAATTAAGTAACACACATTGTCAAGGCAACGTGTGTTTTATGACGTTTTCTTAACCTTATGCTTTCTGTTTTCTTTACGCAGAGGATTAATGTCGGAAAAATTATTTTTTGCGCATTTAATAAGATTCAGCAACGTTGAAATAATCAGCGACCTTGTCTTTGTATCCATATCCTTGAGCGACCTGAAAATTATGCCCGAATTTGACTTCCAGTTTTCAGCTATCTCGTTAAAGGTTTTATTCTCGGTGCTTGCAAGAATTGAGAATATTCCCTCAATCAATGTTTTTCTCTGATGTTCGTCCATATCGGACACAAGCTCGGTCAAGGTATGGTCGAAAAATGCGCTTGTATTCGACATAGTGCTGAGTGTTTCTAACTGATTGCGCTTTATCTCCCACGAATAAATATCGTGCTGTAAAAAGCCCTTTTGGGTGCTTTTTACGATTGTATATTCCTCTGCGTGCTCAAACATCATTCCGAAAATTGACGATTGCGGAACGTATGTGTGGATTTTGTTCAGCATTGACTTATAGCTGTTTTGTTCAATCACCTTGCTATCAAATCCCGGTCCGTCGTGATTGTATACTCCGACAATTCTCTTTTGTATTTCGGGGTTGCAGAAAATCGATGCATAAACTGCAAGGTTGCCTCCCTTTGAGTGACCACCGAGAATAAAACTTCCGTTCAGACTTTTTGATGCCTGTTCAAGATATTTCAGCGCAGTCTGCTGTGAAGGCAGAGGAAACATATAGTACATATTAAAATCTTCCTGCCAGCCGACAATTGTATTGTCAGTTCCTCGATAGGAAATATAGTGGCAATTGTCTGCAATTTCAATTACAACAGCCGAAAACTGCATCTGCTGTTCCCTCTCGACTATGTTGACGTAGCCTGACAGCTTCATATTTTTAAAACGCTCTGACTCTGCGCAGGCTTTTAAAAGCTGAGTGTCGCCCTCCCAGAGAATTTTATCGTCGTTTATATCAGATGCAAAAAATTTTTCGCAGACGTTATTTATCGTGATTTTATCGTTGATATCAGCCGATACAATATCATCAAAAGGAAAATACGAAAGACGTGACAGAATGAGTGCGTCAACGTCGTTAAATGGGTCACTTTTTATACTCAAATCTCCACGCCAGTCAAAATAATCAAATACATTGGGCATAAGAACACCTCCGAGCTTTTATATCAGTATATTACAATATTTTAAAAGTGTTTTCAAGTAGAGTGCCTCGACACGCAAATCGGGCAGACAGTGTGATATTATAAACCTGTTTTGCCCGACCGTTTTGGCGCAATTTTCTGCAAAGTTAAAAACGGACGCCGAAGCGTCCGCTTTTTATTCCTGCTTTAATTCAAGCTCTTTTAACTTTTTATCTTCCGCCTTTTTGTCTTTTGTATAATAAGAGAACGGAGCTGAAATTACAATTGCACCGTAGTAGGTAACAAGTCGCCACAAAAGGATTGCAGGCTTGATTTTGTTGACTCCGCCGAGCACAAAGAACTGACCGAAGTACATAGTAAACGCAAGCTCTGCGCCGCCCGAAGCACCGGGCAAGGGCACGAGATTTGACGTAAACAGAACGAATGACTGAATACAGATAAAGTCAAGCAAATTCGGGATTGCAGCACCGTTTGCTGCGGCAACCTCGGGCATTCCGAATGAAATGTAGATAAAATACGGAACGGAAAGAATTGCGAAAACCTGCAACGTAACGAGCAGATATGTACTTACAAGCAACTTTGGATTTTTAAACAATTCCTTGTTTGCCTGATGAAACATTGAAACCTCGTTGTAAAGGCGTTCGGTTTTCTTTTCGGGGTCCTTAACAAATTTGAACTTTGTCATTATTTTATAGATAAGCTTTATCATTTTATCTGTTATACCCTTGCAAAATGACACTACAAGGGACAAAGCAGTTACTATGAGCTGAACGGAAAAGCCGAAAATTATAAACAAGGTTGACCATATGCTTGTAAACGCACTCTGGAAATACTCAAATTTGAATATTACCGCAAACACGCTGAAAAGCGTTGTTACAATCTGATATATAATAAATTTCTGCGTCATACAGGCAGAGCCAAAGCCTACGCCGATATTCTTTTTTGACATTAGGTAAAGCTGCATTGGCTGACCGCCAGTGTTTGACGGCGTTATTGCTCCGAAAAACACACCGACAAAGGAAACCTTCAGCGCATCTAAAAAACGGAAATCCTTATATTGTGACCGCACAAAAATCAGCGTGACAAACGTATCTAATAGGATATTGAAATCGTAAACAAGGAAAGCGATAAATATCCAGCCAAGGCTGAAGCTGTTTGGTGTTGACAGCAAATCAATGAGTCCGTCCTCCGAAACAAAAAAGAACACAGCAAGATATATCGTTATGCCAAATACAATCAGGTTAAAAATAAGCTTTCCGCTTATCCTGAACTTTTTTTTATTTTCTTCCAAAATAATCTTCTCCTGAAAACAGAATAATTATGATAAAACGCTATGATTTACAAATTATTAATTTAATCAATATTAATATGATACAAAGTTTTAGCAAAAAAAGCAAGAAAAAAATAGCAACAGTCTTGTAAACTATACGTACATTTTTGTAAAAAAGTTCATTTTTGCTTACGTACGAATAGAAAAAATATGTAACTGAGATTTTAATTGTTGTAAACACAGGCACAATATGGTATAATTATCAAAGAAATTTTAAAGGTGATTTAATGGGATTTTTTGATGTTGTAAATGTTTACGGACTGCTTTTTGCAGTCATTCTTGCAGTACCTCACATAGTTTATGCAAGAACTCATAATTATGACTTAAAAGCAATCAACAACCGTGCTATGCTCTATATTGAGCGCACAGGCAAATATTGCAGTCTTTTCCTTATGGGAATAAACGTCGGTGTACTTGAGAAGGGCTTTACTGCCCCGATAATGGAAGTCTACTGGCTTATTTCAACATCCGTGCTGACTGTAATATACGTTGTGCTGTGGATAGTTTTCTTTAAAAAGGAAACAAAGGGATTTGCTTATCTGCTGACAATTACCGCCGCATTAATCGTAATTCAAAGCGGTCTTTTGCAGGTTAAAACACTGCTTCTGACAGCAGGAATTGTGTATCTCATCGGAGAGCTGTATGTGACTTCACAAGCATTTAAAGATTAAAGGAATGGATTAAAATGAACGTAATAATGCTCCTTAAGCCAAAGGATACTGTAAAATATATTTATGATAATTACACATTAAGACAGGGACTTGAAAAAATGCGTGCTCACGGGTACACTGCTATTCCCGTAATCAACACTGACGGAGAGTATGTGGGAACGGTAAACGAGGGCGATTTTCTTTACAATATAATTGACAAGGGGAATCAAAGAATTAAAGACCTTGAAAATTATTATGTGCGTGACATAATCAGAAACGATTTTAACCCTGCCGTTAAGATTAATGTTAGTATGGACGAGCTGCTGCAAAGGGCAATGAAACAGAACTTTATTCCCGTTACCGACGCAAGAGGAAGCTTTATCGGTATTGTAACAAGACAGGATATAATTAAATATTTTACAGAAATGGGGCTGTAAAAAAACAGTCCAAAAACAAGCCGGGATTCACTAAAAGGTGAG
>JBJEOX010000351.1:0-6452 GCA_051880935.1 Ruminococcus sp. | reverse complement strand
CTTTTTTGCTTCTGCCGCCGCCCTTTCCGATAACATTGCTGTTTAAATGCACTTCAACAACAAAGTGCTTGTTATGGTCGGGACCGCTTTCCTTTACAAGAACATATTCAAGCTTTTCACCGGGATTTTTCTGAATAATTTCTTGCAAGGTAGTTTTATAATCATTAATCTTCTTTTTCTTTGAATTCTTAATTGCAGGTATTACGAAATTGAGAATGTGCTTTGATGCAGGACCAAGTCCACCGTCAATGTAAATAGCTGCAATTAAAGCCTCAAATGTGTCGGAAAGAATTGACGGACGGTCAGCACCGCCGTTGTTTCTTTCGCCCTTGCTTAAAACAAGGTACTTACCGAGGTCAATTTTCTTTGCAAACTCGTAGAGCGATTTTTCACACACCAGTGATGCACGAAGCTTTGTAAGCTCGCCCTCGGGAAGCTCGGGACAATTTTTGTAAATATAGTCCGACACAACGATTGAAAGCACCGAATCACCGAGAAATTCAAGTCTTTCATTGTATTTTATGTGCTGTGTCTTGTGCTCGTTTGCATAAGACGAGTGGGTAAGCGCTTCGTTGAGCAAAGCAGGATTTTTAAATTGATATCCGATTTTATTCTGTAAATCAGTCATTTTTATTCTCCTGATAATTAAAGTGCAGATGAAATTTCTTCAATAGTTTTTGCGTTGACATAGTCTATTGAAAGCTTGATTGCGTTTTTGATTGTAACAGCCTTTGAATCGCCGTGAGCCTTGAAAACAGGCTTTGACGTTCCGAGAATCGGTGCGCCGCCGTAGGCGTTATAATCAAAATGCTTTTTCATAAATCTTAAGTCTTTCATAACAAGTGCTGCTGCAAGCTTGCCCTTTGTGCTGTCGGCAAACAAATGCTTAATCTGTTTCATAAGCGTTATTGCAACACCCTCATATGTTTTGAGTATCAGGTTACCCGTAAATCCGTCGCATACAACAACATCGCATACACCTTTAGGAATATCTCTGCCCTCAACATTACCGATAAAATTAAGATTGCTGTTCTTTAAAAGCTCATATGTATTGCGATAAAGCTCGTTGCCCTTATGCTCCTCTGTTCCAACATTCGCAAGTCCGATTCGGGGTTTATTAACTCCCATAACCTTTTCCATATAAACCGAACCCATAAGAGCAAACTGATAGAGCATTTCGGGGCGGCAGTCAATATTTGCGCCGCCGTCCATAAGCATAAAGAATCCTTTTTCATTCGGCAAAACAGGTGCAAAGGCAGGACGTTTAATTCCTTTGATTCTTCTTATTCCGAGAGTAGCGCCCATACAAAGCGCACCGCTGTTGCCTGCGCTGATGAAAGCCTGTCCTTTATCCTCGTTTAAAAGCTTTAAACCGACAGCCATTGAGCTGTCTTTTTTAGTTTTCAGAACTGCATCTGCGGCATCTTCCATCGTGATAATTTCTTCGCAGTTTTCAATCTCGATACCGTCTAAAGAAATATTATTTTCCTTTGCAGTGCTTCTGATTGTTTCTTCCTTACCCGTCAGGATAACATTAACGCCGAATTCAGCAACAGAATCAGCGCAACCTTTGATAATTTCAAGCGGAGCGTTATCTCCGCCGAATGCGTCAACAATAATTTTCATATTAGTCCTCGATGTTTTCTTTTAAATATTTATCAATTGCGTCAAGAGCACGTTTTGAGTATGCTGTTCCACGCTCTTTTTTATCTCTCGGTCTGTTTTCAAGCTCCGGAAGCACTCCGAAATTAGCTCCCATCGGCTGAAATCTTGTGACAGTCGGGTCGGAAATATAAGCAGTCAGTGAGCCTATCATCGTTTCACGAGGCAATACAAGTGCAGGCTTATTAATAAGTCGTCTGCAAGCATTAATTCCTGCAATAATTCCGGAAGCGGCTGATTCCATATAACCCTCAACGCCTGTTATCTGACCTGCAAAAAACAATCTGTTATTTTCTTTTGCAGAATAATCAGAGTTGAGTACCTTTGGCGAACAGATAAACGTATTTCGGTGCATTACGCCATAGCGGACAAAATCTGCTTTATGGAGTGCAGGTATCAGTGAAAACACCCTTTTCTGTTCAGGAAATTTCAGATTTGTCTGAAAACCAACGAGATTATACATAGTACCCTCGGAGTTTTCTTTTCTAAGTTGTAACACTGCCCAGGGTCTGTGCCCTGTTCTCGGATTCACAAGTCCGACAGGCTTCATCGGTCCGAAGCGCAGAGTACCTTCTCCACGCTGAGCCATAACCTCAACAGGCATACAGCCCTCATACACCTTTGGATTGTTAACATCAAAATCGTGAAGCTGTGCACGTTCAGCTTTTACAAGCTCGTTGTAAAAGATTTCGTACTCCTCTTTGTTCATCGGGCAGTTTATATAATCGTCACCGTCACCACGTTCATATCTTGATGCGCAAAAGGCGTATTCCATATCAACGCTTTCTGCGGTAACAATGGGTGCTGCCGCATCAAAAAATGAAAGCGAATCTCCGAACATCTCGCTGATAGCATCTGAAAGAGGCTCCGAAGTAAGCGGACCCGTTGCAACAATAGTTATTGCATCATCGGGAATCTCGCTTATTTCTTCGGTAATTACTTCAACATTCGGGTTGTTCTTTATCCCCTCAGTCACAAGCTTCGAAAAAATATCTCTGTCAACTGCAAGCGCACCGCCTGCCGGAACTTTGCACTTGTCGGCACATTTTATAAGAAACGAGTCAAGTCTGCGCATCTCTTCCTTTAAGAGTCCTGCTGCACTTTCAACTCTCATTGCTTTCAAAGAGTTTGAGCAGACAAGCTCACCGAATAAATCTGTATGATGAGCAGGAGTTTTCTTTAAAGGTTTCATTTCGTAAAGGCGCACCTTAACGCCCCTTTTGGCAATCTGCATTGCCGCCTCACAGCCTGCAAGACCTGCTCCTATAACATTAATATACATTACTTATCTTCCGTTGTCATAGTTTTTGTAAAGCCGCAGCCCTCTTTTGCACAGAAAAGCACAGGCTTTTTACCCTTTTTCTTGAAAAGTATTTCACCGCACTGCGGACATTTTTCGTTAACAGGCTCGTTCCAGCTTACAAAATCACACTCGGGATAATTTGAGCATCCGTAGAAGATTCGTTTTGATTTTGTATGCTTTACGATTACGTCACCGCCGCATTTAGGGCAGGTTACACCTGTTTTTTCTACATATTTAATAATATTCTTACACTCAGGATAACCCGGACAGGCAATAAACTTACCGTATCTGCCGACCTTAACAACCATCTTTCTTCCGCATTTATCGCAGATAATATCGGTTTCGTCCTCTTTAAGCTGAATTTTAACACCCTCCATCTCGGTCTTTGCCTTCTTCAGAGTTTCGTTAAAATCCCCGTAAAAATTTTCAAGCAGCTCAACCCATTCTTCATCGCCGTGTTCGACCTTATCGAGATCTTCTTCCATTCCTGCTGTAAATTTTACATTTACAATATTCGGAAATCTCTCTTTCATAAGCTTAGTAACAGCTTCGCCAAGCTCGGTCGGAACAAGGCTCTTCGCTTCACGCTTAACATATTCCCTGCCTGTTATGGTAGTTATGGTTGCGGCATAGGTTGAAGGTCTGCCGATTCCGTATTCCTCAAGCGCTTTGATAAGCGAGGCTTCTGTATAACGTGCAGGAGGCTGTGTAAAATGCTGATTCTTTTTGAGTTCTTTACATCTTACGGGCATATTCTTTTCAAGAGGCGGAAGCTGCGAGGACTTTTCCTCTTCCTCATCCTTACCCTCTACATAAAGAGTTGTAAAGCCGGGGAAATCAACATAATAGCCTGACGCCTTAAAGGTGTAGCCGTTTGCTTCAATATCAGCCTGTGTTGTTTTCTGAATACAATCAGCCATTTGTGATGCTGTGAATCTGTTCCAGATAAGCTTGTAGAGCTTATATTGGTCAGAGGTAAGACTGTCCTTGATTTTATCGGGTGCAAGGCTCGGCATTGAAGGTCTGATTGCTTCGTGTCCATCCTGGGCGTTATTTCTTGACTTAAAGAATCTCGGCTTAGGCGGTAAATATTCAGCACCGTATTCTGATGCGATATATTTTGTAACCTCGTCAATTGCAACGTTTGAAATTCTCAACGAGTCGGTTCTCATATAAGTAATAAGACCGGTTGCGCCCATTCCCTGAATTTCAACACCTTCGTAAAGTTCCTGAGCAACCTTCATTGTACGTCTTGACTGAAAGCCGAGCTTTCTTGAAGCTTCCTGCTGTAAAGTTGAAGTGATAAAAGGCGGTGCAGGAGATTTTTTACGGGTACCGTGTCTTACCTTTGTAATCATATACTCTGCGCCCTGTAAATCTGCTTCGATTTTATCAGCCTGCTCCTGATTTTGAATTTTAATTTTACCGTTAGCGTCTGAATAAAGGCTTGCAGAGAATGACTTTCTGCTTCCCTTCGGAATGAATTTTGCATCAATTGTCCAGTATTCTTCAGGCTTGAACTTTCTGATTTCTTCTTCCCTGTCTACGATTATTCTTACTGCAACGGACTGCACACGTCCGGCGGAAAGTCCTCTGCGGATTTTCTGCGAAATAAACGGACTTAATTTGTAGCCGACAAGTCTGTCGAGAATTCTTCGAGCCTGCTGTGCGTTTACAAGGTCAATGTTGATTGAACGTGGATTGTCCATTCCGTTCTTAACCCCCGACTTTGTAATTTCATTAAATTCAACACGCTTGCAGTAATCGTCAGGCAAGCCGAGAATATACGCAAGGTGCCAAGAAATTGCTTCTCCCTCACGGTCAGGGTCGGTTGCAAGATAAACATTGTCGCTTTCGCTTGCAAGTGTCTTAAGCTCTTTAACAAGCTTTTCTTTACCTTTGATTATTTCATATTTCGGTGCAAAGTGATTTTTAATATCCACGCTCAGTCTTGCCTTGGGCAAATCACGAACGTGTCCCATTGAAGCAACTACTTCATAATTGCTTCCCAAATATTTTTTTATAGTTTTAGCTTTTGCGGGTGACTCCACAATTACCAAATCTGACATTTTTACCTCCGATTATTTAAGTATATATCTTCTTCCCTGAAGTGCAGTTACGAGATTTTTCATCTCAAGCTCTGTTATTGACGAGAGCACCTTAAAAACAGGGATTCCTAAATCGCTTGATATTTTATCTATATGAACAGGCTCATCAGATATGTATTCATATATCTTTTGAGCTGTAGGATTCAAATTTAAATTTTCTTTGTGCTTTATTTCTTTATCTGAATTATCAACAATATTTTCTATCTTATTCTCAGGTTTATCAATATTTATAAATTTCTTAGGTTTTTTCTTAGAAGGACTTTTTCCTTTTACGGGGATTGCCTCAATATCGTTAAGAGATATATTGTTAAAATCAACTTCTCCGTCTGTTGCGTACAAATTGTCAAATGCATTGAGAATATCCATAAAATCAGTAACAGGAATTGCAGAGCCCTCTTTGATTCTGCCGTTCGAGCCTTCGTTCTGAGGACTGTTGTTGCCAAGCAAAGCAAATACCTCTTTACCCTGTTCGAGTGCAAGATTTGCGGTAATAAGCGAGCCGCTTTTTGCTCCTGCTTCAATTACAAGAACTCCGTCTGAAAGAGCCGAAATTATTCTGTTGCGAGCAGGGAAATAGTAATTCCTGGGAGTTTCGTCGGGCGGATACTCCGAAATTACAGCTCCTCGCTTTGTAATTGCACGCCGCATCTGTTCATTTTCGTGCAGATAATTACAATTTATTCCGCAGCCTCTTACGCAGATTGTAACTCCGTCGGCGGCAAGAGAGCCTCGGTGAGAAGCGCAGTCAACACCTAAAGCACCTCCGCTTACTACGGTAACGCCGTATTTTGAAAGTGCATATGCAATTTTATAGGAATTCTTTAGACCGTAGTCAGTTGCTCGTCTTGTGCCTACTATGCCTATAGAAAGGCGGTTATCAATATCGGGCAACGTACCGCTGATATACATTACAGCAGGCGGTGTATCAATATTGAAAAGACACAACGGATAGCTTTCGTCATCTATTGCAAGCACCGAGTAATTCAGCTCTTTACATCTGTCAATAATTTTCTGAGCTTCATCAAGAGTTGCTTTTGAAAGCTTTTCAATATCACTTTCGGTTAATAAGCCGCAAAAACGCCACTCCTTTTCACCACCGAGATAAAAAAGAGAAATATCGGAATACAGCTTTGCGATTTTCTTAACCTTCGGGGTATTATAGCCGAGGGTAAGAGTTAACCAAATCCAAATTTTAGCGTTTGATGAAATCATTTTATCATTTCCCAGATAATTATTGAAGCGGCAGCAGAAGCATTGAGTGACTCGGCTTTTCCTCGCATCGGAATTGTAATCTTATTTTCGCAAGCGTTTATCGTTTCCTGTTTTAAACCGTTGCCCTCATTACCTATTACGGTTATGCAGGGTGATTTAAAATCAAC
>JBJEOX010000350.1:0-6477 GCA_051880935.1 Ruminococcus sp. | reverse complement strand
TCGGAGATGACACCGGAATGGGCGAGGACTTCTTCTGATAATTGAATATGTAAAACTCGAATAGCTGTAAAACGCACGGACATTTTTGCTCGTGCGTTTTACTTTTGTAACGTAACCGTTAAACTAACTCCCGTCTTGTCTGATAAATAAGCTCATTTGAAAATATGTATGATAAAATTGTTGACGATTGTATTCAATCGTCTGCAATGAAAAAGATTTGAGAGTTTAGTATAAATTACATAGAAATGCCGATGTTTGTGACAATTGACCAAAAATAGGCTTGATGTTATATACAATACATAAAAAGTATGGAAATGTGTATTGACTTTTATGAAATTAAGTGTTAATATTTTCATATCCGATGTGTTATTATTTGTAAAATAATTAATTTTTGTGGAATATTTTATATTATATTACGATTATGGGTCGTTTTGTATTCAGCAGGAGGTTGGAATATGAAATTTAAACTTACATTGAACCGATTGAAAACAACGAGTTGCAAATCTTTAAAATCAGGTATAGCGTTTATTCTTGCCATTATGATGGTAGTCACAATGTTTGCGTCTTTTGAACTTGGTATTCCGACACTCAAGGCTGATGCTGCTGCGTCGCAGACTGACTCACAAGACATTTCTGAATACCAGAAAAAGGAATTTACAAGAATTCAGAACGAAATATTCGGACTCAATAATACGGGCACAAACAGGGCAACGCCTTCTGTAATTGCAAATAAAACTGTTGTTGAGGGTAATAAGTATTTCAATTGGACGGATACAAGTGCTGATACAAGCATTTCGAAATGGAGCGGCGGCACCAGTACTGCCTCTAAGGTTAATAATAAAATAATTGCCGGTGTTAGTTACACTGTTTACAATGTAACTTCAGCTGACCAGTTTCGATACGCACTTGAACAGACGCAATACAGCGGCAACTATTGTATAAATTTGATGTGCGATATTGATATGAACGGTAATAACGGCAAGAAATGGACGCCGATAATGCCTCAGGCTCAGACAAGGTATCAGAATCAAAGAGTCTATATTGAGGGTAACGGACATACAATCTATAACCTTAAGTGTGTTGCAGCCGGCGATGCAGACAGCGAAGGAGTAGGATTGTTTTCTTATGCACCGTATTATTTTGTGTGCAAAAATCTTGGCTTCAGGTCATCTATGCTTTTGTCAACTATTGACTTGTCCGATGGAGAATCAAGAGGCGGTCAGTGCGGTCTTCTTTGCGCATATGTAGGCAGAAAAATTTGTGTTGAGAATGTTCACTCGGTAGGCGCATATATCCAGACCAGTGATGAGGTAGGTGCAGACGGTAAAACCGGGTCAAACGGAGCCGGAGGTCTGATTGGCAGAAAACAAAACAATTTCGGATACACTTCATATGACCAATCCCCGGGAGATAACTTCATTAAGAATTGCTCTGTTGAGGACAACATAATTTACGGAGGCAACCATCTTGGCGGAATATCTTCATATATAGGTTGTGACATAGTATCAACTAACTCAAAATATGACGCGTCTTATCCCACTAACGCAATGCAGTTAGCTACAACATCTATTGATAGCAGTTATGGTACATATCCTTGGATAATTGAAAATACTTATTCAACGGGATGCACTATCTTTTCAACGGGCGCTGACTCGGGTGCATTTATTTCCTGTGGTACAGGAATTATATCCCGAAATTGTTATACCAATAATACAATCTATGCACAAAAAAATACAGGCGGATTTATTGGTCGTGTTGCAACATATGAGCCTGCGTTTATGACAGATGATGACGGAAAAGTTGATGTCTGCTGTTCCTTTGATTCCTGTTACTCAACCGGTGTAGTCGAGGGTTCTGTTGCGATGGGCGGTTTCGTTGGCCTTGATATGGGCGGCGCTCGTAGTTACACATCAATAGAGAATGGAGCAGGAGCAGTCAATGAAGAAACGTCCGAAGGCTTTGCTGTATATAAAGACTGTTTCTCGACTGCAATGGTAGGTATGGACTACGCAGGTAAATACTGCGGCGGCTTCATCGGTATGGACGATAACTACTACGGATATAATAGCTCAGGAAAATATGGCACTATTAAAGTTGATGATCAAGCAAAAAAAGGCGACGGCTCGTGGTATATCAACTGCTATTCAGCCGGCGAAGTCGGTAATATTCTTACCATTACAGACAAAGAAAAAGCAAAAGAACAGGAAGCAAACTATTTTGCAGATCCTTCAATGGGTAATAAAAACCACGCAACAAATGAGGATGCGGTCGGTTCCCTTGATTATTATCCTACAGGTGGTTTTGCCGGAATTTTGTCAATTGATTTATATAAAAATGTATATAATAAGAACAATCCTACTACCGGAATGGGTAACTTCTTCAATTGTTACTACGATATGCAGACAACGGCAATGCGTGAAATGGCTGTTGGTTTCTGCAATCTGACTGTTTCTTCAAGCAGTGAAAACAAAACCCGTGCAAGTGAAACCTTTGAATTGCCGGGTGTTAAAGGAGTATATACTGAAACTTCGGAAGTAAAAAATGTTCCCGGTCTGACGGATATGCCTGTAACGCTTGGCAGCACTGAATATAAAATGGGCACCTCCGGAAATGCTTGGAACTATGTTGACCAGTATTATCCGCAGCAGGCGGTATTTATGACCGGTGACACAAAGCTGGACGACATCACCAAGGCAAAGCAGGCTGATTTGACTCTGAATGGCGTAAAGATAGCCGGACAGAAAGAAAGAGGAACAGTTGACCTGACAAAATCAGTATTTTATATTAAAGATTCAAATCCCCAAAAAGCTGATATATTAAGCAACGGCACTTATCCGGCAGATTGGTCAAAGCCTGTATTAAGTCTTTCTTCGGTGCAGGAAACAGAAGGCAGCAACGGTATAGTCAAGCCTCGTGTTACTGTACTTGAAAGCGATTCAACTGAAAGCGATTCAACGGTTCCTTCTGCTCAGCTTTCGGAAATTGTTAAGGCTTATCGTTTCTGCCAGGCTGCAACCTCAACAGTTCTGCTTGACCATTGGGATGTAACAATGAATACCCTGACAGGCTCAATCGGCTATGACTCACAATGGGTTCCGGGATATCAGAGCAACGCTATGAAACCTTCTGAAAACAAGGTTGAAATTAACGGTGAAATGGTTAATGAATATTCCATTGAGTACACCGGTCTTGCTGCCGATAGCTACGAATTTAAGATTCAGGAAGGCACAACATGGGCATATAACTATGGTGAGGATAAATTCAACGGCAGCAACTGTCAGCTTGATGTTGAAAAGGATAATTCAAGAGTTGTAATAAAATTTGCTTACAGCGGTCTGAAGTCCGATAATTATTACATAAAGGCATATATTTATGAACCAGGCGTTGATTATTCAATTGCAGGTAATGAACCTATAGAGAAAGTTTTCCATAAACTGCCTGATCCGGAGACTTATGAGGTAACAAAATATACTCTGGCAGGCGACTTCGGTTCCGAATATCCTTATTGGAAAGAAACCGCCGCAAACGGTATAGTAATGGATCATGACGGTTACAATGAGCAGTATCAAAGTCATACTTATTCCAAGACGCTTACCGGCCTTTCTGCAGGAGATTATTATCAGTTTAAGATTACCGACGGTAACGGTTGGGCTGTAAACTATGGTAAAGCCGGTGTTTCCGGCGGTTCAAATATGACCTTTAAGCTTTACGATACAACAGATATTAATATTTTGTTTGTCGAAGAAACTAAGCTTTGTTACATCACTGCTGCCGATTCCAAGTTGATT
Organism: Ruminococcus sp.; assembly: GCA_051880935.1. GTDB lineage: Bacteria > Bacillota > Clostridia > Oscillospirales > Acutalibacteraceae > Ruminococcoides. The sequence continues at coordinate 2,689 of JBJEOX010000350.1, read as the reverse complement.
TACGACATAGAAACCGGTACAAGTCAGGTAGTTTTCAACGGTGTGTCGGTTCTTACATCGAATCCTGTATTCTTTGGTTACAAATGGTCGGACGACACAAGCGCCGGCGGAAGAAAAGATCTTGGCGGCGCCTGCGAACAGGGCAGAATGGAGTATAACGAAGAATTAGGTTACTGGCAGAAAAAATGCATAATTGAAGGTACCGAATATTTCAATAAGTCGTATGGATATAAGATTATTGAAAATGCTCTTGATGTCGGAACGAACAGGCAGTTTACAATTGATACGCTGCACGACGGTATTACATCAGCTGAAATCATCTTCAACTACGATCCGACAAAAGAAGACGAAAGCAGAATGTGGGTAACCTGTCCTGATACTGAGAATTTCCGTATCCTTCAATACTGCAAGGCAGATACTTATTATGTAGCAGGCGTAACCGAACTTACCGGCTTCAACTGGACTTGCGAAGACCAGAATATAATGCGTTTGGACCCTGTGACCGGTCTTTATAAATTGACGTTTGATTCGTTTATAAAGGACGGCGAAATAGTGCCTGCTCTTGAGAAAGGTAAGTATGAGTTCAAGGTTGTTGCCGACAGCTGGGATACAGGTATTGACTTTGGCGCAGCTGAAGGTGCAAATTACTCCTTCGAGCTTACAGAATCTGCTTCAAAAGTAACAATATATTTTGACCCTGTTTCAAACGCAGATGTAAAGATTTATTGCTCTACGGATCCTTCATCTGCATTAAAAAGAAATGAATATGTAGTTACGGCGTCACGTAATCTTTCGGCTTGTATGGGTCTTGATACCGGTGTTTCATGGGATAAGTTTAAGCCCGTTATGTCTTATAACAGAACAACAGATAAATATGAGCTGTGGATAAATAATGTTCCTGCTAATGACAAAGAACCCATTAATTCCGAAACTGTTGTTGAGCCTAACTATTCATATGCTTACAAAATAATTAAAAAGGGCGTTGACTCAGGCAACAATATTTTGTTCTCGCTCAACGGCAATCCCGGTTCAGATTTTTATGATATTCTTATTTCATTTGATGAAAATAAAAAGACTGATAAATTTGAAGATAAATGCAGCGTAGCAGTTTATCCTCATAGTGATAATCCTCACGATGTTTCGCAGGAAACGCCTTTGGGAGATGTTTTGAACAACGACCCGCAGCCACTCTTCTATTCGGTTCTCGGTGACAAGAGCCTGACAGGTTCCAATTGGGGCGTCAGCACAGGAACTTCTGAAGAAAGACTTACTGCAGCAAAAGACGGTCTTATGGCGTGGGATGATTCTCAGCAGATCTATAAGCTTGTAAAACCGTTCAAGGTTGAGGGAATTCCTTCCGAGGGAAATTCACAATCCTATGCTTTCAAGGTAGTTGGTAATGGTACATGGGACTCAGGTGTTGACTATGGCGACGGTTCTGAAAATGAGGTAATTACTCTTTCAACGCCCGCCGGTCAGAATCCTGTCTGCTATGTTTATATCACATTTGATCCGGCAACCAAGAAAATAGATTATTACACTGAGAACGAAGAAAATATCAAGGTGGATTATGTTTATGAGATAGACGAAAACGCCTTTGAATGGTATATTTGCGGCGTTGGCAAGTTGTTTAATAATAACCTTGTAAATAACTCTAAGCCGGAAGTTTATGATACCGTTCGTGATATTACTTCAAAATTCACGTTTACTTACGGCTACAACAGCGAAGAGCGTGGATTGACAATTGATTATAATACTGAGCGTAACGATGCAGACAAATTTTACGCTTCCGATAAATTTGATTTATCATACACGGTGAATGACAAATATACTGAGGAAAATGGTGATGTTACTGACAGACAAACATTGATTAACGGTGAATTTGACTCTGATGTAATTACTTTGAAAGCCAAGGCTATAGTTGATGACAATTATACCGGAGTTGAATCTTCGGATCTTCTGGCGCAGTTTTATGTTGATAGGTTTGCTCCGGGTAAACAATGGCTCACGATTGAAACAATCGGTTACGGATATTCTAATGACTATCTGAAATGGAAGCAGGATTACCTGCACTATATGGAATATTGTGATAAAGTAGAAAATTATAACCTTGTATGGGAGTTTACCTTGAACTACTGTACAAAATACATCTACAAATCCAAAAACGTTGATGAATCAACACTTATTGAATTCCTTGAATACAGGAAAAGTCTTGCTAACGACGGTCTGTATGATGAAATAGTCAGAAATGTTACTCTGAATCTGAATTCTTCATCTTTTACACAAGGCGATTTGCTTGTACTGAAGTCGGAAAAAGAAGATATGGAGAGTAAAAATTGGCATGTTAATCCCGGTGCTAAGCCTGAGATTGGCTCGCAGTGCGTAATAGGTGCCCGTGACCTCCGTCTTATTCCTGCGTCTTATCTGGAAGCCGGTGTTGATGCGTCTGTTAATGTTCTTCAGTCTAAGTCCGATTACTATGGTGTAAATGCCAAAAACGCTGTATCGTTTGATAATTCAGCTGAGTCCCTCAAAACTGACGGCTATAAATTCTCAGCAACGGTAACGGATACTGTTTCTTATGCCAACGGAAAAACTGAAAGCAGAACACCCCAAACTTACGAGAATATAAATCACATTTCATTTGGTTACTACAACTTTGCGGTTACGGCTGCTTATCTGACAACCG
>JBJEOX010000349.1:0-6506 GCA_051880935.1 Ruminococcus sp. | reverse complement strand
GTACATCTCCCTACGCTTTTCAGGGGTTAAAGGCAGAGGGACTTGATTTGCTCAAAATCGCAAGAAAAGAAACAGGACTTCCCATTGTCACAGAAATTATGCGTGCGTCGCATATTGATATGTTTGAAAACGTCGATATTATTCAGGTCGGCGCAAGAAATATGCAGAATTTTGAGCTTTTAAAGGAGCTCGGAAAAATCGACAAGCCTATTCTTTTAAAGCGTGGACTTTCGGCTACAATCGAAGAGTGGCTTATGAGTGCCGAGTATATTATGGCTGGCGGCAACGATAAGGTTATCCTCTGCGAAAGAGGTATCCGCACCTACGAAACATTTACAAGAAACACGCTTGATATTTCCGCAATTCCGATAATCAAGCGCCTTTCACACCTGCCTGTTGTTGTTGACCCCAGTCACGCCGCAGGAAAATCGTGGCTTGTTGAGCCGCTTGCAATGGCAGCGGTAGCCGCAGGAGCAGACGGACTCATTATCGAGGTTCACAACGACCCGCCTCACGCTCTCTCCGACGGTGCACAGTCGCTCACGCCCGAGCAGTTTGACGGAGTTGCAAAGAAGGTTTTTGCGCTCAAGAATGCGCTTAATACAGAAGTATAATTTTCATTGGAGGAATCCCTGATGAACATAGCCGTAATCGGACTCGGAATAATCGGAGGAAGCTTTTGCAAGGCTATAAAGAAATACACAGACCACTATGTAATCGGAATTAACCGTACGCCCGAAACGGCGCAAAAGGCGCTTGAAGTCGGTGCGATTGACGAAGTCGGAACGCAGGAAAGTCTTAAAAAAGCCGACCTTATTATTCTTGCAATGTATCCGCAGGCTGATATTGATTATATCGAGAAAAACGGAAGTTACATAAAAAAGGGTGCAATTGTTACAGATGCGTCCGGCATAAAAAGTGCAATATGTCCACAGCTTAAGGAGCTTGCACAAAAATACGGATTCGTTTTTGTGGGAAGTCACCCTATGGCAGGCAAGGAGAAAAACGGTTTTGACGTTTCCGACTCCGAGCTGTACAAAGGCGCAAGCTTTATCATAACTCCCTGCGGTGCAGAGGATAAGTATGTGGATTTACTCTCCGATTTTGCAAAGTCAATCGGCTTCGGAATAATCAAAATCACAACTCCCGAAGAGCACGACCGTATGATAGCGTTCACCTCTCAGCTTCCGCACGTGCTTGCGTGCGCTTATGTGCTGAGTCCCTGCTGTCCCAACCACAAGGGATTTTCGGCAGGCAGTTATCGTGACGTGTCACGTGTTGCAAATATAAATTCAAAGCTCTGGAGCGAGCTTTTTCTTGAAAACAAGGAGCCGCTTGTAAAGGAGCTTGACATTCTTGTTGAGAACATCACTAATATTTCCAATGCAATTAAATCGGAAAATAAAGAAGAACTTACCGAGTTGCTTGAACAGGGGCACAAGGTTAAAGAATCACTCGGAGAATAGATATATAATATTCTGTAGCGAGCGACGCCCTCGTCGCTCAAAGCGGCATAGTCTGCCGTAACAAAGGGATAAAGGAGAAATTCGATGAGAACAGTTCACGTTGAAACGGGAAAACCCTATGATATTTTCATTGAAAGAGGAATAATTGATAAATGCGGTGAGTACATCGGCAAGCTTTCAACTGCCGAAAAGGTCACGGTAATTACTGACTCGAATGTCGCTCCGCATTACCAGTGGAGAGTGCTAAATTCGCTTGAAAAATCGGGCTTTGAGGTTAAAACCCATATATTCAAGGCAGGCGAGGAGTCGAAAAATCTCGATACAATCGCTGAAATGTACAACACTCTTGCAGAATTCAGAATGACAAGAAAGGATATTATCCTTGCCCTCGGCGGCGGAGTTACGGGCGATATGGCAGGCTTTGCGGCGGCTACGTATCTAAGGGGAATCGACTTCATTCAGGTTCCCACTTCTCTGCTTGCACAGGTTGATTCGTCAGTCGGCGGAAAAACAGGCGTTGATTTGCCGCAGGGCAAAAACCTTGTCGGTGCGTTTCATCAGCCTATAGCCGTTCTGATTGACCCCGATACACTTGATACTCTGCCCGACGCATATGTTTGCGACGGTATGGCTGAGGTGATTAAGTACGGCTGTATAAAAGACGCAGAGTTTTTTGAAAACCTTGCAACGGAAAATGCAATCGACCATATTGAGGACGTTATTGAAACGTGCGTTTCAATCAAGCGTGACGTTGTAAGCCGTGACGAGCGTGAAGCAGGCGAGAGAATGCTCCTGAATTTCGGACACACCCTCGGTCACGCAATTGAAAAAATCTACGATTTCAAGGGCATTTCTCACGGAATGGCTGTTGCAATCGGTATGGTGCTCATTTCAAAAGCAGGCGAAAAAGCAGGAATTACCGAGCAGGGAACAGCAGGAAAAATTGCAGACCTCTGTTTGAAATACGGCTTGCCCACTACCGACAGCGCAAGCTTTGAGAAAATGGCACAGGCTGCCTCAGGCGACAAGAAAACCTCGGGCAGTTCTATAAATCTTGTACTGCTCAATAAAATAGGCGAAAGCTTTACAAAGAAAATCAAGCTCGACGAGCTTTCAGACTTTATAAAAGCATAAACTAATTCGGAATTCGTAATGCGTAATTCGGAATTATTAATTGTTATCACAACAACGCTATACTCATAATCCTGATTTAATTAGTTGAGGAAAACTATGTCAATTGTAAAATATCTACCTTTTACACCAGTCGGCTCTGTTACTGCTCCGCCGTCAAAAAGCGACGTTCACCGTGCGATAATCTGTGCGGCTCTTTCAAAGGGAATCAGCACTATTTCACCCGTCGCACTGTCAAACGACATCAAGGCAACAATCGGTTGTATTGAAGCTCTCGGTGCGAAAACCCATATAGAAAACAACGTTCTGACCGTTGACGGAACACAGCTATTTTCAAACAAAACTGCAACGCTCGACTGCGGCGAAAGCGGCAGTACTCTGCGATTTTTCATACCCGTTGCGGCTGTAGGAGAAGTAAATGCAGAGTTTATCGGCAGCGGCAGACTTCCGCAGCGCCCTATCGGAATTTTTACCGATTTACTGCCGAATTTCGGCGTGAATTGTGAAACCGAGGGCGGACTGTCGCTGAAAATCAGCGGCAAGCTCCAAAGCGGAACTTTTAGAATTCCGGGTAATGTAAGCTCACAGTTCATAACAGGCTTGCTTTTTGCACTCCCTCTGCTTGAAAAAGACAGCGATGTTGTGCTGACTTCTCCGATTGAGAGCGTCGGCTACATTAATATGACAATCTACACTATGTCAAAATTCGGCGTTGAAATCGAAACAACCGACTTTGGCTGGCATATAAAAGGAAACCAGAGCTACAAGCCGTGCAGTTACGCTACTGACGGCGACTGGTCGCAGGCGGCTTTCTTTATGGTCAGCGGTGCAATAAACGGCAGTATTACGGTAAACGGCGTGAATCGTGATTCTGCGCAGGGCGACAGGAAAATAGCTGAGCTTATCTCGCAATTCGGTGCAGAGGTTGAGCAGACCGACAAAAGCGTTACCGTAAAAAGCGGCAAAATGCACGCAATTACAATAGATGCGTCACAGATTCCCGACCTCGTTCCCGTTCTTGCGGTTTGTGCAAGCTTTGCAGAGGGTACAACGAGAATTATAAACGCACAGCGACTCAGAATAAAGGAAAGCGACAGACTTAAAACAACTGCAAATCTAATAAATAATCTCGGCGGAAACGTCAGAGAGCTTTCCGACGGACTTGAAATAACGGGAGTACAAAAGCTCGCAGGCGGCAGTGCAGACGGCTGCAACGACCATAGAATCGTTATGTCAGCCGCAGTTTGCGCCGCAGGACTTGACGGTGAAATTGAATGCAGCGACGCTTTAAGTATAAACAAAAGCTATCCTGAATTTTTCAACGATTATAACAGCATAGGAGGAAGGGCAAATGTCCTCGACGTACGGTGAGAAAATAAAAATTTCGGTATTCGGCGAAAGTCACGGCAACGGAATCGGAGTTGTAATTGACGGACTTCCCGCAGGCGTAAAAATAGATATGGACAGCGTGCTTGTTCAGATGTCACGCCGTGCACCGGGCAAGGACAAAACCGCTACCCCTCGCAAAGAGAGCGACTTGCCGAAGGTGCTTTCGGGTATGCTCGGCGATACCCTGACCGGCGCACCGCTTTGCGCTGTTATCGAAAATACAAACACACGCAGCGGCGATTACGGCAATCTGCTTTCCTGCCCTCGTCCCGGTCACAGCGACTATACGGCTTTTGTAAAATACAACGGCGCTAACGATATCCGAGGCGGCGGTCATTTTTCGGGCAGAATTACGGCTCCGATAGTCTTTGCCGGCTCAATTTGCAGACAGATTCTTGCGCAAAAAGGCATAAAAATTGCGGCACATATAAATAGTATAGGAAATGTGTCCGATGAAACGTTCAATCCCGTCAGCGTTGATGATGCGCTGATAGACAGGCTTAATGCATCAAGCTTTGCGCTTATTGATAATTCTGTAGAGGAAAAAATGCGTGATGAAGTTGAAGAAGCAAGAATGAGCCTCGACAGTATAGGCGGTACAATTGAATGTGCCGTAACAGGCATAGAAGCAGGAATCGGCGAGCCGATGTTTGACGGTGTTGAGGGCGTAATTGCAAAGGCGGTTTTCGGTGTTCCTGCAATTAAGGGTATCGAGTTCGGCAAAGGCTTTGAGCTTTCAAGAATGAGAGGCTCACAGTCCAACGATTCGTTCAGATATAAGGACGGAAAGGTTGTTACAGAAAGTAACAACTGCGGCGGAATCCTCGGCGGAATCACAGACGGTATGCCGATAATTTTCAGAGCCGCAGTAAAGCCGACTCCCTCAATCGCCCAAAAGCAGAAATCGGTTGATTTGCAGAAAAAAGAAAACACAGAGCTTGAGGTTCACGGCAGACACGACCCTTGCATAGTGCCTCGTGCCGTTCCCGTAATTGAAGCAGTAACGGCGATTGCAATTGCTAATTTAATGTAAAGGAAAATTCAGATGAAGGATTTAGGCGAAATCAGAATTGAAATCGATAAAATTGACAGCGAGCTTATTGAGCTTTTTAAAAAAAGAATGGACTGCGCAAAGGCAGTCGGTCTGTATAAAAAGGAAAACAACATTCCTGTCCTAAATCAGAACAGGGAAAATGAAATCCTTGATAATGTTGAAGAAAAGGGAGGCGAGTACGGCTCGCACGCAAGGCTTTTGTTTTCTAATATAATGGAGCTTTCCAGAGCACTTCAGCACAACATAGTCGGCAGCGGCAAAAAACTGCGTGCCGACATATTAAATGCGTCATCAAAAATGCGGACTGAAAATGTAAAGGTCGGCTATCAGGGAATTAAGGGAGCAAACGGTCACGAAGCTACGCTTAAGCTGTTCCCGAACGGTGATGCCGTTAATTATAAAACGTTTGCCAATGTTTTTGACGCAGTAGACAGAGAAGAAGTAACCTACGGCGTCCTTCCTGTTGAAAATTCAACCGCAGGCTCGGTTTCGGCGGTTTACGATTTGATTTTAAAGCACCGTTTCTATATAGTAAAAGCACTTGATTTGCCGATTGATTATTGCCTTGCAGGTCTTAAGCAGTCGGAGCTTTCCGATATAGAAAAGGTATGGTCACATCCGCAGTCGCTTTCTCAGTGTGCAAACTACATATCAAAGAACAATTTTGTTTCAACACCGTTTGAAAATACCGCCGTAGCAGCCAGAGAAGCTGCAAATGAAAAAAGGCTCAATGTTGCGGCAATCTGTTCCTACAAAGCGGCTGAGGAATACGGCTTGAAAATTCTCGATAACCATTTGCAGGACGACAAAGGCAACACAACACGTTTTATCGTTATTTCGAAAATGCTCTGTATTCCCGAAAATGCTAATAAAATCAGCCTTTGCTTTTCACTTCCGCACGTTACCGGTTCACTCTACGGATTGTTGTGCAGATTCAATTCACTCGGACTTAACCTCACGAAGATTGAATCACGCCCAAGAAAAGGCAAAGATTTTGAGTATCTGTTCTATCTGGATTTTTCAGGAAGTGTACACAGCGACAACGTAATCGACCTGATAAGCCAGTTGAGCGAAGAAATGCCAGAGTTCAGCTTCCTCGGCAACTATTGCGAACTTTAATTGAACATTACTATATAAAAATATCTCAACATAGTGAATAGAATATGTACCAATAGTAAAATAAGCAGAAAAACAAAAAAATTTGCAAAAAGGGGTTGCAAAAGGGAGAAGAATTTGATATAATAACGTACGTTGCTGAAAAAGACGGCATCGCAACAGAAAGCCTCAAAAAAGTTTTTAAAAAAACTTGAAAAAAGGGGTTGACAAAAGCAAAACGCTGTAGTATAATAGCTCTTGCACTGTTGAGAAAGCGACTGAGGGAAACCGAAGTAAAAACGTCTTAAACAGTACGTAGGACCTTGAAAATTAAACAACGAAGAAAGAAAGAAACCCGTAATGACTTTGAG
>JBJEOX010000348.1:0-6526 GCA_051880935.1 Ruminococcus sp. | reverse complement strand
TTCGGGCAACCGTTTTATCCATACAATCCGATTTTTCCACTCGATTTGCCTGCGGTGGCACACCGCCGATTTGCCCGTCGAGGCACTCGACAAATTATCGTTTATCTTACCGCAAGGTATAACCATAAATTGATTATCAATTAACAAATAACAAGGATAGTAAAATGACAGATAAAATGAATTTTCTTGTCAATCTCCTGAAAAACGCTCCAGCTTTCAAGTCGCTGTTGAGCAGTGCAAAAACAGGTAAATCGCTTTGCGTTTCGGGACTTTCGACAATCAACAAAGCAAATTTAATCTATGCGCTGTGCCGCCTTAAGAGCGTCACGGCATTTTGTGTTGCCTCCGACGAAAAGGAAGCGCAGACGCTCTGCAACGACCTTTGCAGTATGGGACTCAAAGCCTGCGTCTACCCCGTGCGTGACTACAATTTTCTCGACTTTCAGAGCAAATCGCACGAATATGAGCACGCACGTTTAAAGGTACTTTTAAAGCTCATTGAAAACGACTGCGACGTTGTAATTTCCTGCATTGACGCCGCAAGCCAGCTCACAGTACCGAAAAAGGTGCTGAAGGAATCGACAATCGTATTTGAGGAGGGCGAGGAAATCCCGCTTGAAAAGGCTGTCCGTTCGCTTACTCTGCTCGGCTATGAACGCTTTGACGCTGTTGACGGCAACGGTCAGTTTTCGCTGAGAGGCGGTATTCTCGACTTCTTTATGCCCGACTCCGACTACCCTGTCAGAGCCGAATTCTGGGGCGATGAAATTACCGATTTGAGCTACTTTGACCTTGAAACACAGCGCCGCTTTAAAAAGGCAGGCAAAATCAAGCTCACCCCCTCAACTGAAATTATAATTGAGGACAAGGACGCACTTGCCGACAAAATCGTACATAAAGCAAATCTTCTCCGCTCCAAAAACAGCGCAAAGGCAAAGGAAAAACTGCTCGCAGAAGCTGAATTAATCAGAAACGGCGCACAAATTGCAAACGCAGACAAGTTTATCGGTCAGATTTACGACAAGCCTGAATGTCTTTTCGACTATTTCAGCCGTGATACGCTGTTCTTTACCTCCGAGTTCGGCAACATAAGCGACAGAGGAAAAGCAATGGATTTTCAGAACACCGAGGCTCTCAAGCAGGGCTTTGAGGACGGGGTTCTTTGCAAAGGCTTTGACCGTTTCACGCTCACATTTAACGAATGTATCGACATCTTTAACGCACACGGAACAATTGTGCTTGAAAACTTCGTTCACGGCAGTATTCCGATTAATCTATCGGATATTATCAGCTTTTCTTCAAAACAGCTCAACCGTTGGAGCGGCTCTTACAAACAGCTTTCGGAGGATTTGGAGGGACTTTTTACTCCGCAAAGCAGAGGAGTTATCCTTGCAGGTACGGAAAAGTCGGCTAAAAATCTCTGCGACAGCTTGCGAAACGACGGTTTTCCTGCTCAGCTTTGCGACAGCCTTGACGACGCAAAGGCAGGAGGAATCTACGTATTAACGGGTGCACTGAGTGCAGGCTTTGAATTTCCCGGTGAAAAATTCTTCCTGATAACCTATGGGCAGACTGCTTATTCGCCTGAAAAGAAAAAGCATAAAAAGCCCAAAAACGGTCAGGAAATCTACAGCCTTTCGGAGCTTTCGGTTGGCGACTACGTTGTTCACAACGTACACGGTATCGGAGTTTTCGGCGGAATACGCAAAATCGACACTCACGGAATCACAAAGGATTACATAAAAATCGACTATGCAAAGGGCGACGTGCTTTACGTTCCCGTAACTCAGCTTGATATGGTGGCAAAGTACATTGGTCCGCGTGAAAATTCAAGCGTAAAGCTGAGCCGACTCGGCTCGCAGGACTGGCAGAAAGCAAAGGCAAGAGTTAAAACCTCCGTAAAGGATATTGCAAAGGAGCTTATCGCTCTCTACTCTGCACGAATGAAGGCAAAGGGATATGCTTTTTCGGGCGACAACGAATGGCAGAGGGATTTTGAGGCGAGCTTTGAATATGAGGAAACGCCCGACCAGCTCCGCTGCTGTGAGGAAATCAAGCACGATATGGAACGCACTGCACCTATGGACAGACTTCTCTGCGGTGACGTAGGCTTCGGCAAAACCGAGGTTGCTCTGCGTGCGGCTTTCAAGTGCGTTGCCGACTCAAAGCAATGCGCCCTCCTCTGCCCCACAACCATTCTTGCGTGGCAGCACTACCAGACCGTTACCAAGCGTTTTGAGGGATATCCGATAAGAGTTGAACTGCTCTCACGCTTTCGCACGCCAAAACAGCAGAAGGAAATCCTCAAAAAGCTCAAGCGCGGCGAAATAGATATGATTATCGGAACTCACAGGCTTGTACAGAAGGACGTTGAATTCCGTGACCTCGGACTTGCAATCATCGACGAGGAACAGCGTTTCGGTGTTGCACAAAAGGAGCGTTTCAAGGAGCTTTGCAAAAACGTAGACGTGCTCACACTTTCGGCTACGCCGATTCCGAGAACGCTGAATATGGCTATGAGCGGACTGCGTGATATGAGTGTAATTGAAGAAGCACCGCAGAACCGCCGGCCCGTGCAAACTTATGTGCTTGAACACGACGACGCTGTAATCAACGAGGCGATAAGACGTGAACTGCGCAGAGGCGGACAGGTTTTCTACCTGCACAACAACGTTGAAACAATTGAGTCAAAGGCAAACAAAATTCTTGAAGCCGTACCCGAGGCAAAAATTGCAATAGGTCACGGCAAGATGAAGGAAAACGAGTTAAGCGAAGTATGGCGCAAAATGCTTGAGCAGGAAGTAGACGTGCTCGTCTGCACTACTATAATAGAAACGGGTGTGGATTTGCCGAACGCAAACACCCTTATTATAGAAAACGCCGACTGTATGGGACTTTCACAGCTGCATCAGCTCAGAGGACGAGTCGGCAGAAGCTCAAGGCGAGCCTATGCATACTTTACATTCAGGCGCAATAAGGTGCTTACGGAAATCCAGCAGAAGCGACTTGCGGCAATCAGGGAATTCACCGAATTCGGAAGCGGCTTTAAAATTGCTATGCGTGACCTTGAACTGCGAGGTGCAGGCAACATTATGGGTGCTCAGCAGCACGGTCATATGGAGTCGGTCGGCTACGATATGTACCTTAAGCTTCTCGGAGAAGCTGTAAGCGAGGAGCGTGGAGAAACTCCCGAAACCAAGGATCTCGACTGTCTTATCGACATTTCTGTTGACGCCCACATTCCCGAAAGCTATGTTGAAAGTCTTACTCTGCGTCTTGACGTTTACCGCAGAATTTCAGACATAAGAAATATTGAGGACAGCGATGACGTAAAAGACGAGCTGCGTGACCGTTTCGGCGAAATTCCGCAGTCGGTACTGGGACTTATTGACATTGCACTTATCAGGAACAAAGCCTATTCAATGGGAATTTACGAAATACGGCAGAACGAAAATTCACTTCTGCTCTACGTTAAGGAAATCAAATCTCCCGAGGTTGCCGATTTGCTTATTTCCCTCAACGGCAAAGCAATGCTTTGTTCAGGCACAAAGCCGTATCTTTCGGTGAAATGCAAAGAAGGCGTTTCCTCTCTCAATATGCTAAAGAAAATATTTGAGGTTTAGGAAACAAAAAGAAAATTCAACGCTTTTCGGCTTTATTTCAAAATTTTTTCGATAAAATTTCAATAAAATATAGACAATAACAATTTTTTTGTGTATAATCATAAAGTACGCATACTGTGAAAGTGTTTCTCGTATGCACAATGCTAATTTAAGTAAGGACGGTATACTAATATGAAACCAAATGTAAAAATCGGTTCGTTCCTGATGGCAGTAGTAATGATTCTTTCTGTCTTGATTGTTTCGGGTTGTACTCCGATGAGTCTTAATAAGGAATGGTCATACAAGTCAGGCGACAAGGAGCTTGCAATCGGCGTTTATATCTATTCACTCGATACTGCTTATCAGCAGGCAAAGTCTTATGCTCAGGAGCTTGACGATTATGACGAATCAAAGGACAGCTGGCTTGAAATGGAAATCACCGACGACGACGGTAAAAAGGAAGTTGCAAGCAAATGGATTAAGGATAAGGCAAAGCTTATGTGCTTAAGCTACCTCGTTCTTGATGAGCAGATTGAAAAAGAAAATATTGATGTTTCTCTCGCTTCTGCCGACGAGCAGGCTGAAACCTACTGGAATGTAGGTCAGTATGCAGACTACGGCTACATTATGCCTATGAAGGACGATTTAGAGCCCTACGGTATTTCTCTTGAGAGCTTCCGCTACTGCTCAACTGAGTACAGCGTTAAGTATCAGGCTCTCTTTGACAAGCTCTACAAGGAAGGCGGCTCAAAGGAAGTTTCCGACGAGGAGCTTACAAAGTATTTTAACGAAAACTACACCGACTACAGCTACTTTACCGTAAACCTCTACACCGCTTCAACAGACGAAGCAGGAGAGTCAACAAACGTTGCAATGTCTGACGAGGAAGCTAAAAAGGTTACCGACGAGATTGACGGCTACGTTAAGGACATTAACGGCGGCAAATCATACGACGATGTTCTTGAAGCTTATATGAAGGCAAACGACATTGAGTCTGACCCTGCAACCTCAAACATTGAAAATCTTGAGAACAGTTCTCTCGGTGACGAGGTTAAGGAAGCTCTTGAAAAGCTTGACAACAAGAAAGCAACAGCAGTAAAGGTAGGCAGCGGTGAAAACGCAGTATACTACTTTATCTACAAGAGAAATATCAAAGACGCTGCAAAGGACTATATTGCAGATGAAACCAAAAAGGCAAATCTCATCTCTTCAATGAAGGGTGAAGAATTCGCTGACTACATTGAAGAACTGACAAAGAAGCTTGACTACGAAGAAAACACCTCGGTAATTAACCGGTACGAGCCTAAAATGTTCTTTATTCCCGTTGAGCCGACCACGTCAGCAGAAGATAGCGAAACAAGCGAAGAATAAATCTGAAATATTATTTCGGGGAAAGGAGTTTGTATGAGCAGAAAAAATAAACTTATTACAGCTCTGTTATCAATTGTTTTATGTTTTTCAATATTCACAATTACTGCTTACGCAGTTGATTCGGATGGAGACGGCATTGACGACGATGTAGTAGTTACCGAACCTCCGGCAATTGTTGAAACTGACCCGCCTTATGTTGAACCCGAAACGGAAGCTCCGTACTATGAGCCCGAAACCGAGGCACCTTATTACGAGCCCGAAACAGAAGCTCCGTACTACGAGCCTGAAGAACCCAATTACAACTCAGACAGCAGCCAGATATACTATGACAGCGACAACGGCGGCGAAAGCTCCGAATTCTATGTTGGCGGCGGTCAAAGCTATGTTCCGCCTGCAAGCACAGCTCCGTCGGCTCCGCTTTACGAATCCAACCGCAAAATTGACGACAGCGTTCTGTCAAACAGCGACTGGAAAGATATTTCAGCAAGTCTGAAAAATGCCGGTCAAGGCAGCGAGAACGATTCCGACGACTTCGGTTTTATTAAAAATAACGACAGCCTCGGCGACAACGGTGAATGGATGCTCTACACCGGCATTGCCTGCCTTGCGCTCAGTGCGGCCGGAATTGCTTATGTAATAATTTCATCTGTCAGCAAGCATAAAAAGCTATCGGGCGGTCTTAGCGGCAAGCAGTATGCCTACGCAGGTGCAGGAAACGGCAGATACCGTTCTTCAAGTGACTATAACGATGGTTACAAGGACGAAATAGCAGAAAAAAAGAAGATTGACAAGAGCAGAAAATATGATACTGCCGACGTTAAGCTTCCGAAATCTTCAAACGGTACCCGATATAAAAACGGCGGAAAACGCTATAAATAATTTTAAATTAACAGTCCGTATCAGTAATTGATACGGACTGGCTTTTTTGAGGGGTGCAGAGCTGTAGGCGCAGCGCACCTGTCCCTGCAAAAATGTTAACACCGTTACACTTTTTCAAGCGTAAATTTATTACTATACATTAATTTACAAAAAAGAACCTATACATAATCTTCTCTGAATAGGCTGCAATTGCCGTTGTGAGAAAACCTGTAAGGTTCTTCTTTTATCATAGCACATAATACAGGAAAAACAAGTAAAAAATCTTTAAACAAAACACGGATTTTAGGATTTTAAAATGTTTTTTGTAACTTTTAACACAATTAAAACGTAATCTTTTTGTAATTATTATATAACCCGATAAAAGTAGAAAAAAAGCCAAAAAAACATTGACAATTATTTAACAATGATGATAGAATGTTATTAGTCGAGTTAAGCTTATCGATAAAATTATGGTTTTGAAAGGATCCTTTAAAAATGAAAAAAATATTATGCGCATTGCTTGCCTGTATGCTTTGTGCGTCTGTTTCAATCGGATTTTCCGGCTGCGGATGTTCCAACAACAGCTCACAGGAACCGGGCTACAGAGTAACAGCTACTGAGCCTGACCTCACAAACGACGAATTCGGTTTCTTCATTCTTAATAAAGATGAAGTTATGATTACAAAATACACCGG
>JBJEOX010000347.1:0-6604 GCA_051880935.1 Ruminococcus sp. | reverse complement strand
AGTTAGCTTTCGCTAACTAATTATTTCCAATTTTCTTTTAAATTTCCTATAAGGTTGTGATAAAAATGATGATAAACAAACGGTTGATTAATACTGTTAGCGAGAGCAAAAAGTACATTGCAGGCAACGTTGCTCTGCAATGGTTCTCACTTGGCGCAAACATTGTTATGATGTTCAGCATAACAAAACTGCTTGAAGGTCTGTTTTACAAGACAGCAGATTCGGCAACGCTGATAAGCAGTGCAGTTTCAATCTTTGCTGCAATTATCATTCGATTTATATGCACTTCTTATTCCTCAAAAATGAGCTATTTGTCATCAAAAGCTGTTAAAAAGGAATTGAGAGAATTGATATATAAAAAGCTTTTAAAGCTGGGAGCATCCTACAACGAAAAGGTAAAAACCTCGGAGGTAGTTCAGGTTGCTGTTGAGGGAGTTGACCAGCTTGAAACATATTTCGGCTCTTATCTTCCGCAGTTTTTCTATGCTATGATTGCTCCTCTGACTCTGTTTGTAATATTAAGTTTTGTAAATTTCCTTTCGTCTGTCGTGCTGCTTGTCTGCGTTCCGCTTATTCCTATATCAATAGCCGCCGTTCAGACATGGGCAAAAAAACTCCTTTCAAAGTATTGGGGACAATACACAGCTCTGGGAGATACCTTCCTTGAAAACTTGCAGGGGCTTACAACGCTAAAGATTTATCAGTCCGATAAATTCAAGAATGATGAGATGAATGAAGAGTTTGAAAAGTTCAGAAAAATTACTATGAAGGTTCTTACAATGCAGTTGAATTCCATCACAATTATGGATTTAGTAGCCTACGGCGGTGCGGCTCTGGGAATTATTCTGTCTGTTTCGCAGTACGGTGCAGGAAATGTTTCTTTGTCGGGTTGTCTGCTTATTATTCTCTTGTCAGCCGATTTCTTCATTCCTATGCGCCAGCTCGGAAGCTTTTTTCATATTGCAATGAACGGTATGGCGGCAAGCGACAAGATTTTTAAATTGCTTGACTTACCTGAGGATAACAAAACGATTACTTCAACATTCCCGAATGACAGCGATATTAGCTGTAACAATCTTTGTTTTTCATATGATGAAAACCGTGAAATTCTCCACAAAATCAATATGCAGTTTATCTGCGGCAGCTTTACTGCAATTGTAGGTGAGAGCGGTTGCGGAAAATCAACGGTTGCCTCAATTCTGATGGGACGGAACAAAAATTACGGCGGCTCTGTAACCGTAGGCAAGGCTGAGTTATGCGATATTTCAGAGGATGACCTTATGAAAAATATAACTTACATAAGTCATAACAGTTATCTGTTTAAGGGAACGGTCAGAGAAAATCTGCTTATGGGCAAGAGTGACGCAACTGATGAAGAAATGTGGAATGTTTTAAACCAGACAAAGCTTTCGGGTTTCCTTAAAAGCGAGAACGGACTTGACACAATGCTCAACGAGAAAGCGTCAAATCTGTCGGGCGGTCAATGCCAAAGACTTGCACTTGCACGTGCACTTCTGCATAACAGTCAGGTGTATATCTTTGACGAGGCAACCTCAAACATTGACGTCGAGAGTGAAAACGATATTGTCGAGCAAATCCATAAGCTTGCGAAGAGCAAAACGGTGATTATAATTTCACACCGCCTTGCAAATACAGTAGATGCCGATAGAATCTACGTTATGGATAACGGCAATATTGCCGAAAGCGGAACACATTCTCAACTGCTTCAAAATGACGGAGCTTATGCAAAGCTCTGGAGCGCACAGCAGAATCTTGAAAACTACGGTAAGGACGGAGAAGTAAAATGAAAAAACGCAGTAAATTTTCCGTAATGGCTCGCCTTATAGGTCTTGTAAAGCCGCTGACGGGTTATATGATACTTGCAATTCTGATGGGTTTAATTGGAAACTTATGCGCAACATTTATTACGGTTTTCGGTGGTTATGCAATCCTTGATTTGCTTGAATTTTCAGTTCCGATAACAGTGACAGGTGCCTTTATCAGCGTGGCAGTCTTTGCACTATTAAGAGGTGTTCTGCGATATGCAGAGCAGGCTTGTAATCATTATATCGCCTTTAAACTACTTGCCCTGATTCGTGACAAGGTTTTCAAGGCTTTGCGCAGACTTTGCCCTGCAAAGCTCGAAGGAAAAGACAAGGGCAATCTGATTTCGGTAATAACCTCCGACATTGAACTGCTAGAGGTGTTTTACGCACACACAATTTCTCCCGTTATGATAGCTCTTTTATGTTCAATATTTATGTGTATTTTAATCGGAAGCTATCACTGGTCATTAGCTGTTGTCGCGGCAGTTTCTTATGTAGTTGTAGGTGTAATCATACCCGTCAGTATTTCAAAGGTTAACGGAGATAACGGAATAAACTTTCGCACAAAATCCGGAGAATTAAGTAGTTTTGTTCTTGATAGCTTGAGAGGACTTTCAGAAATAATCCAGTATGGTGTCGGAGAAGAGCGCATAAAAGAAATCAACAAGAAAACAGATGAATTATCGGTCTGTGAAGAAAAATTAAAAAAGCTTTCCGGACGAAATGCGGCGATTACAAACACGGTACTTCTCTTGTTTGATGTAGTTATGTTAGTTATAAGTGCTTTGCTGTATTGCAATGGAAAAGTGGATTTTGACGGAGTACTTATTCCTGTTATTGTTCTGATGAGTTCATTTGGCCCTGTTGTTGCTCTTGCAAATTTGGGAAGTTCTTTTCAGTATTTTTTTGCAGCAGGTAATCGGGTTCTCGATATTATTGACGAAACACCGGAAGTTGAGGAGATCAGAGGAAAAGAGGATATAGCTTTCAGCGGTGCAATTGCCGAGAACATAACATTTTCATACGGTAACGAAACAATACTTTCCGACATTTCCGTAAATATTCCGAAGGACAAAATTGTAGGGATTACAGGAAAAAGCGGAAGCGGTAAGTCAACATTATTAAAGCTATTTATGCGTTTCTGGAATGTTCAAAAGGGTACAATTAAAATATCCGATGTCGATATAAACAATATCAATACGAAAAGCCTGCGTGAAACGGAGAGCTTTGTAACGCAGGAAACTCATCTTTTCCACGACAGCATTAAAAACAATCTGCGTATAGCAAAGCTTGACGCAACAGATGAAGAAATTGTTGATGCATGCAAAAAGGCGTCTGTCCACGATTTTATTATGAGCCTGCCAAACGGCTATGATACGCAGGTGGGAGAGCTCGGCGACACGCTTTCGGGCGGTGAACGCCAGCGAATCGGTCTTGCAAGGGCATTTCTGCACAACGCACCGTTTATGCTCCTTGACGAGCCTACAAGCAATCTTGACAGCCTCAATGAAGCGGTAATCTTAAAATCCCTGCGTGAAGAATCAGACGGCAGGACGGTGGTGCTTGTGTCGCACAGAAAGTCAACTATGCGTATTGCCGATACGGTTTACTCTGTTGAAAATGGGAGAGTAAGCTGATGAGAAGCGTTGAAAGTAAACGTGAGCGTGAAAAGGTACTTGTGTCACAGATGATAAAGCTTTACTGCCGCAAAAAGCACAAATCTAAAAACGGTCTTTGTCCTGAGTGCAGAGAGCTTGACGAGTATGCAAAACAGAGAAGTGACAAGTGTCCGTTTATGGAAACAAAAACCTTTTGCTCAAACTGCAAGGTGCATTGCTATAAGCCTCAGATGCGTGAAAAAATCAGAGAGGTAATGCGCTTTTCGGGACCGAGAATGATGCTTTATCATCCGATACTTGCGGTAAAGCATATGGCAGAAAGCAAAAAAGAGAAGAAAAGATTGGAGAAAAAAGAATGAAAGAAAAAATTTTTGAGCCTTTTAAGGTAAAAGATATAGTGTTTTTATCTATTATTTCGGCAATAACACTTTGCACCTGTGCAGTAATGCCGTTGGTAGGCAGTCTTCAAACCGTAGTGTTCGGTATTGCACAGGTAGTAACAAGTCTGCAAATTTCAATTTTCTTTGCAATAGGACTGATGAAAATCCGCAAAACAGGCTCGCTGTTTATAATGTCGCTGCTGACGGGACTTTTTCAGCTTATGATGGCGCCGCCGATGTTCTTTTCAAACATTGTTATCGGTCTGCTCCTTGAAATCCTTGTAGCACTTATTTTCAAGGGCTTTAAAAAAGACAGTGCCGTATTTTTTGCGGCTACGCTGTACAATCCTCTCTCACTTCCGTTTAATTACCTGTACAACCTTTTGTTCGGCAGAGAAGCAATGGCGGAGGTTGCAACGAAAGCACCGTGGATTACCGTCGGAATGACGCTTGCAGTTATCGCACTTTCTGCACTTGGTGCTTTTATAGGAATCAAGATTTCAAAAGAACTTAAAAAGTCGGGAGCAATGAAAAAATGAGCGAAAAGTTGTTGGTAAAAAATCCGGTCTATCCGATAATCGGACTTCTTTCGTCCGGATTAATCATCGTTTTCGGACTGATAACTGCAAAAAATACAGCGTGCATTTTCTTCCTTGGCGCAATGTGGCTGTTGTTTCTGCTGTTTGGCTATTGGCGTTCTTGTTTTGCGGTCGTGCCTGTTGCGGCTGTTTTGTGCGCTGTTTTTGCAGGAATTACATATGCCGTTTCGGGTGATGCTCAGGCAACGCTTTCTGCGGTCAACCGCATACTTGCAGTTTGTATAGCTGTAATTCCGGGACTTGCTCTGTCGCCGATTATTCTTGTGCGCAATTTTTCCACACTTAAACTTCCCCGTATGTTCACGCTTGCTATGATGATTACGCTGACATTTTTTCCGCTTCTCGGCGCAGAGGTGCGACAGGTGCGTGAAGCAATGAAAACACGTGGAGCAGGCAGTCTTTTAAGTCCGAAAATTTTCTACCGTGCGTTTCTCATTCCGCTTGTTATGCGCCTTGTGAATATTTCCGACATCCTTGCTCTGTCGGTTGAAACAAGGGGATTTTCAAATAATGCAGATGAATGTTCTGTTTATAAAACAGTCAGTATCAGAGTGGTAGACATTATCTTTTTATTGCTCGTTATGACAGGAGCAATTTTGGCGGTGATTCTATGAAAGCAATTGAACTTAAAAACGTGACATTCTCTTACGAAGGCTATGACTCAAAAGTCCTTGAAAACGCCTGCTTTTCGGTTGAATACGGCGAGGTAGCTCTGCTTTCAGGTTTTTCGGGAGAGGGGAAAAGCACAGTTCTTTCCTTGCTTTCGGGCATTATTCCCAACATAACATACGGCGAAGTTTCGGGCGAGGTGCTGATAAACGGCGAAAACATAATCGGTCAGAAAATGGGTGATGTTTGCCGCAAGGTAGGCGTTGTTCTGCAAAACGCTGAATCGCAGATTATTCAGCAGATTGTCGAAGATGAAATCGCATTCGGGTGCGAAAACTTTGCATTTTCTCACGATAAAATAACAAAACGCATTGATAGTGCCTGCTCAAAAATGCAGCTTGAACCGCAGTGGAAAACACGAACTCTATCGGGCGGTCAGAAACAAAGGCTGATTACAGCGGCAACTCTTGCGACAGAGCAGAAAATTCTTGTGTTGGATGAACCTCTTGCAAACCTTGACAAGGACGGTGCCGTTCTTCTGATGAATGCATTGCGAGAGCTTGCACATTCGGGTTATGCCGTATTGGTTGTTGAACACAGGCTTGATATGGTAATGCCGTATGTTGATACGGTGTGGAGTATTGCAAGCGGTAAAATCAGTAAGGTAGAAAACAAGCATGAGTATCTTATCAGGCAATCTGAATATATAAAGGACACCTGTCCTGAAATTGAAAATGAAAATACAATTTTCAGATTAGATAATGTAGGATTTACGGTCAAAGGACGTGAAATCCTCAGGGACATCAGCTTTGAAATAAAAAAGGGAGAGCGTGTTCTGTTGCTGGGCGAAAACGGTTGCGGAAAAACAACTCTCTTGCGATTGCTTGCAAGACTGTACACGCCTACAAGCGGCAGTATTTTTCAAAGCGTAGATTTAAAACCCGGTAAGAAGTCAAAGCCGACAAGCGAGTGGTTTAAAAAGGTCGGTGTGGTGTATCAGAACCCCAACTACCAGCTTTTTATGCCGACAGTAGAGCAGGAGGTGGCTTTTGGCGCACAGTCGGATGAATATGCCCTTGAAATTATGCAGATGTTCGGCATCTCTCATCTTGCAAAACGGCATCCGCAGTCGCTTTCTGAGGGGCAGAAACGAAGAGTATCAATTGCCGCCGTGGTTGCCGCAAATCCGTCTGTACTGCTTTTGGACGAGCCGACTGTCGGACAGGACTATTCGGGACTCAGCGATATGGTGCATATTCTCAATGACCTTCACCAAAAAAGCGGAAACACTATGATAACAATTACTCACGATATGCGTTGTGCCGAGGCACTTTGCGACCATGCTGTCTGCATAGAAAACGGTGTTGTTTCCAAAGAGGGAGGTAAAGAGCTTGTACATAATTATTTTTTTAATACGGATATTTTGACAAATTCTTTGCGGAGATAAAATACAATTATTATTCAAATAGGGTCGGAAATTTACAGAGGAGTAAAAAACTTAATATTTTCTTTAAATAGGGGCTGTAAAAAAACAGCCGTAAAAAAAAAGACTGCAAACCTGCCGCAAAGGT
>JBJEOX010000346.1:0-6608 GCA_051880935.1 Ruminococcus sp. | reverse complement strand
AAGGTAGTCATTTTTGTGCGTTTTTTCAAGCTGAATAAACTCAGGGGCGTCGGCAAGACCGCAGGAAAGCACGTTATGACCGATTTTGTCAAGATACCAGGCAATGCAGCTGCCCCATCTGCCGCATCCGAGAACTGAAACATTCATATATTTTTACTCCTGTTTTATAATAGAACTAAAGAAAAATCCGGAAAATTATAAACAATAAAAATCCCGCCCGACCGTATGATTTAAATAATAACCTGCCTACGAAAAAGCAGGTGGGTGCCCGCCTTTAAGCTTCAGGCTCCCTTCTTCCGAACACGGGAGGTCTGCACACCGCTTAAAGAGCTAAGCTCCCAATTTAAGAGTTGTAGGGTTATTTTAAAATCATTCGCGAATCGGGCAGGAAAAAAGACTAAAGTCAATTAAAATCCTAATATTATATTATGTTAAAAGAATTAAAAAATTACTCATCCTCATCAAAAAGTTCTTTGTTATATTCTTCTTCGAAGATAGCGGCAATTCTGTCAAGCTTTTCATCGTCTTCAATTTCAGCAAGCTCTTCTTCACCGTCAATTTCCTGAACTTCAAAAATGTAATACTCACCGGGGTCATTCACTGCATCGGCAGGATTGGCGTAGTAGGGATAGAGTACATAGAATTTACCTTCATCGTTTTCAATTATGTCAAGGATTTCAAATTCAATTTCTTCTCCATCGTCACTGATTAATGTGACAAGGTCAGGATTGTATTCGTTGCTCATAGTATATTCCTCCTTGTTAATCTAATTTTACATTTTTTTATGCATTTAGTCAAGAGGTTTAGCGATTTATAAATAATTAAATAATTGACATATTAATTTTTAAAATAGTTCAAAAAAAGTGTTGACAATTAACAAAGGTTGTGTTATAGTATAGACACGATAAAAATTATCTTATATTAATTAACTGACAACTTCCTTTCTATGTGCTTGATTACTCCATAAAATTACCTAAAAACCGACGGCTGCATACCGTCGGTTTTTACGTTATGCCGTAAATTATTAAGATTTTGAAATAATAATTGAAATAGATTTTAAAAAGATATATAATATCATAGTAAAATGCAATATTTATGCTTATTCAGAGGAGATATGGCATGAAATCATTTGATAAGCTTCCAAAGCAGTTTCAGTGTGAGGAAGTAAAACGTTATTATGATATTTTGAGTAAAAAAACGGGAAGTCTTGTACTAAAGCGCATTACGGATTTGATTTTTTCGGTAATATTGCTTGTCATACTGGTTATTCCTATAATGATTATAGCTGTTGCAGTCAAGGCAACTTCAAAAGGTCCTGTTTTCTACAGACAGGTGCGTGTTACGACATACGGCAGACATTTCAAAATACTGAAATTCCGTACGATGGTTGAAAATGCCGACAAAATCGGCTCGCTTGTTACTACCGACAGCGATTCAAGGGTGACAAAGGTCGGCAGATTTTTAAGAAAATACCGCCTTGATGAGCTTCCGCAGATTTTCAATGTGCTTTCGGGCAGTATGTCGGTTGTGGGAACACGTCCCGAAGTGCCTAAATATGTAGAACAATACAATCCCGAATACCTTGCAACGCTCCTTATTCCTGCGGGTATAACCTCGCTTGCCTCTATTATGTATAAGGACGAGGAAAAGCTTTTAAGCTCGGAACAGGACGTTGACAGAGTGTATATAGAAAAAATACTTCCCGAAAAAATGAAATATAATTTACAGTATACCGAAAATTTCGGATTCCGTTCCGATTTAAAGCTTATGTTAAAAACCGTAAAAGAGGTTTTCTGCTGATATGAGGTATAAAAATGATTGCTGTTAAAGAAAAGTTAAAGGACTCTTCGCTTTTCAGAAAGCTCTACATAGCTGATTTATTCTTCTGCAACATAGCATTTCTTCAGATTCCCGCATATGTTCTTCTTGTTTTCCTGTTTATATGGGGAGTAGGACTTGCAATTTACAATCAGCGTGTTAACAACACCTTTTTCAAGCTTCGTTTCGGACTTTGGATAGGTGCTTTTCTGATTTTCTCGTTTTTGTCAATTATCATAAACTTCTCTGAAACAATTATATACAGTCTTATAATGCTTCTTCATGTTCTTGTATGCTTTTTTGTGTTTTACGGAATGCACACCGAGCCTGATTCTGATTTCAGAAGCGAGCTGTATTCAATTGCGAGATTCATAGTCTATGTTACAACTGTTGCGAATATAATCGGAATTTTCTGTCTTATGTTCGGAATAACCTTTGAGTGGTACTGGATTAAATTCACAATCTATGAAAACCGCTTTACGGGTGTTTACGTCAATCCTAATCTGCTCGGCTTTGTTTCGGTAGTGTCAATTGTATGCTGCCATATGCTCTATAAAGAAAAATTGATGAAATCCGTAAATCAGCCGAGAGTGAGTAAAATCTGGATTTTCACCTGCGTTGCAACAAACCTGTTTTCGCTTATTCTTTGTGACTCAAACGCCTCACTTGTTCTTGCACTTGCATATGCAATAGTATATTTAATATACATATTCTTTGCCGATAAAACAGGCTTGTCAGCGTCAAAAATAATATTCAAAATAATTGCTCTGGTAGTAGTCGGTGCGTTTCTTGTTTCTTCTGCACTGATGCTCAGAACAATTTGCCAGACAGGTTTTTCCGTTGTTCTATCAAAAACAAATTCAATAATCAGCGTAATTATGGGTGATGACGATATAACTTCGGGAATATCATCAACGGAAAATAATGCGACAGAGGAGAAAAAAGACGTTACCTTCGGACACGAAAACAAAAACATTGACAGCGGACGTTTCAAACTCTGGAAAGAGTCAATTAATCTGTTCAAAATATCGCCGATTATCGGAATTTCAAACGGAAATATAGTCTTTTACAGCGAGGAATATTCAAACGGAGTTCTCAATTATTCCTACCACCAAAGCGACTTGCACAACGGCTATCTTACGATTCTCGTTTCAACGGGAGTAATCGGCTTTCTGCTGTTCGGCATTTTCGGATTCCGCTTTGCAAAGCATTCTGCACAGCATTTGTTTTTGCAGAAAAAAACCTTCCGCAACGACGTTTATCCCTGCTTGTTTGCTTTTCTGTTTGCATATCTTATTTATGCAATGTTTGAGAAAGCACTCTTGTATGACATTTCCTTTATGGTTATGTGGTTCTGGCTGATGATGGGATATATGAGCTGTTACATTGCAAAATTCGAGCCAATGCTCGAAACCCAGTATCTTTTCCACAGAAAACGTCTTACAAGAACGCTTTTGTAATACTTGTATAATATTGAAAAATGAGTTATAATATCCATAGGAATGTAATTTTCTATGGATATTTTTATATAAGGAATGATAGATTTGAAATACGGTTTTGTAAAAACAGCGGCGGCAACGCCGAAAATCAGAGTGGCTGACTGTGAATACAATGCAAATCAGATAATAGCCTGCGTTAAAGAGGCACATCAAAACGGAGCTTCTCTTTTGGTTTTTCCCGAGCTTTGCGTAACAGGCTACACCTGCTCGGATTTGTTTTTGCAAAGCACCTTGCTTAAGGCGGCTGAAAAGGCTGTAAAAAGAATCAAAGAAGAAACAAAGGATCTGGATATAGTTTTTGTTGTAGGCGTGCCGATAGCTGAAAAGCAGGCTTTGTATAACTGCGGTGTTGTAATCTGCAAGGGTGAAATTCTCGGTGCGGTTCCAAAGGTCAATATCCCGAATTACAGTGAGTTTTACGAGGTAAGGCACTTCACAAGCGGAAAGAATGTTGAAGAGCATATTGTTTATGCCGGAGACGGCTGGGTTGAACTTTCCGATACACAATATTTTGTCTGCAAAGATATGGAGAATTTTTCGTTCGGTGTTGAAATCTGCGAGGATTTGTGGGTTGCCGAGTCACCGTCGATAAGACTTGCTCAAAGCGGAGCATCAATAATCTGTAACCTTTCCTGCTCGGATGATTTAATCGGCAAGGCGCAGTATCGCCGTGACCTTGTAAAAATGCAGAGTGCAAAGCTTTGCTGCGGATATGTCTATTGCGACGCAGGCTTCGGCGAAAGCACAACCGATATGGTATTTTCGGCACAGAATATAATTGCTGAAAACGGAACTATCGTTTCCGAAAGCTGTCGCTTTAACAACGGAATAACCTATGCCGACATTGACGTTGAACGTCTTATGAGCGAACGCAGAAAAACAAACACATATATCGACTATGTTCCAGACGGAAATTCAAAATACTATCCGGACAAAGAATTTGAAATTGAAATACAGGATACTAAGCTGACAAGAACATTCCCCTGCACTCCTTTCGTACCGTCTGATAAAAGCGACCTTGAAAACCGCTGTGAGGAAATTCTCACAATTCAGGCAACAGGTCTTGCAACACGTCTTGCACATACGGGCATTCAGAACGTCGTTTTAGGCTTATCAGGCGGACTTGACAGCACCCTTGCGCTTATCGTCTGCGTTCACGCCTTTGATATGCTCTCGCTCGACAGAAAGAATATTCACACCGTAACTATGCCTTGCTTCGGAACAACAAAGCGCACCAAGTCAAACGCAGAAAAGCTTGCCGAGGCATACGGTGTTTCCTTTGAAGAAATAAATATTACTCTTGCAGTTCGTCAGCATTTTTCGGATATCGGTCACGATGAAAGCGTTACAAATATAACCTATGAAAATTCACAGGCTCGTGAGCGCACACAGATTCTTATGGATTTGTCAAACAAGTATAACGGACTTGTAATCGGCACGGGCGACCTTTCCGAGCTTGCTCTCGGCTGGGCAACCTATAACGGCGACCATATGAGCATGTATGCAGTTAATGCGTCAGTCCCCAAAACTCTCGTGCGTTACCTGACTGCTTATGAAGCTCAGAAATCTGACGGAACACTAAAGAATGTTTTGCTTGACGTTCTCGACACTCCCGTTAGTCCCGAGCTTTTGCCGCCCGATAAAAACGGCGAGATTGCTCAGAAAACCGAGGACGTTGTAGGTCCCTATGAACTTCACGACTTTTTCCTTTATTATCTGGTACGTTTCGGTTACACTCCGAGTAAAATATATTATATGGCAAAGCTCTCCTTTAAAGATAAATACAGTGAAGAAACAATTAAAAAGTGGCTCACTGTTTTCATCAAGAGATTTTTCAGTCAGCAATTCAAGCGTTCCTGCCTGCCCGACGGACCGAAAGTAGGCTCTGTTACTCTGTCGCCTCGTTCCGACTGGAGAATGCCGAGCGATGCGTCTGTAAAGGCGTGGCTCGACGATCTTGAAAACGCTTAAAATATTTATTAGTCAACAGAAAATAACAGCGGTGATTGTATGAAACTTTTTATAAAACGCAATACTTCTCCCGATAAATCCTGCTTTACGGTTTTTGACGAGTACGGAAACGAAAAGTATAATGCGTCTTTTACGGGGAGTAAGTCTGTTTCAAAATTAATCGTTTCAGATAATTCAGACAAAGCCGTGCTGAAAATCCGCAAAATCCCGATTGTAGGTACTAACACCTTTGCTTTTAAAGCAGGAAAGCACCACATCACCTTTGTTATGATTATTTCATCAAACGGAATTCTCGGTTATTATTACGGCAATAACTGGCATATCAACGGTGAAATTGCAATGGGGAATTTCAGCATAATAGACGTTGATAATTCTGTAATTGCAACGCTTAGAAAGCACACTGATTATTCAGAACTTAACATTACAGATTCTTCTGATGAGCTTTACTGCGTTGCAACTTCAATCTGCACGAATCTGATTAATACGGTTGACAAGCTTGCAATGCAGGCGGTATAATTATAAAATACAAATAACAGGAGGAAGAATTATGGATAAACTGTTACAGCTTTTAAGCACAAATTCCGGATTTACAACCGGTGAAATAGCCACAATGCTCGGTGAGCCCGAGGATTACATAAAGGCGCAGATTAAAGAGTATGAAAACAAAGGCATCATCAAAGGTTATCAGGCTGTTGTCAACCGTGACGAGCTTGACGACGGCGATGTCGAAGCGCTGATTGAACTAAAAGTAATGCCCAAAAAGGAAACAGGCTTTGACGAAATGGCAGAGCGCTGTATGGCTTTTGAAGAAGTTGAATCGGTTTATCTTATGGCGGGAGCGTATGATTTTGCACTTATTGTAAGGGGCGAAACAATGCAGGACATTGCAATGTTTGTCGCAAAAAAGCTTTCTACAATTGACGGAGTGCTTTCAACAGGCACACACTTTATTATGCGCCGCTACAAGGACAGAGGGATGAACCTCATTGACTTTGGCGACCGCACCGACGGGAGGAATTTAATCCTGTGATAGATTACGATAAATATTTAAACGACCACATAAAAACCGTAAAGCCGTCGGGAATACGCAAATTCTTTGATATTGCAAATGAAATGGACGACGTAATTTCACTCAGTATCGGCGAACCAGACTTCCAGACTCCCTGGCACATTCGTGACGAGGGTATAAAAAGCCTTGAAAAGGGTAAAACGTGGTATTCCCCGAACAGAGGCTTTATGGAATTAAGACAGGAAATAGCTAACTACTACGAACGCAGATTCGGTATTCCTTATGATGCAAAAGAGCAGACACTTGTGACC
>JBJEOX010000345.1:0-6639 GCA_051880935.1 Ruminococcus sp. | reverse complement strand
ACACTCAGAATCAGATGAAGGTTGAATCCAAGCTTTCAAATGCAGAGATTGAGGAGTATGCCGAAGATGTGCTTGGTATGACCAAAGCATCAAACGCACAGAAAGAATTTGTTACTCTTTCGGGCGGTGACAAAGCAGAGGTTTCTGCTCAGGAAAGTGATAATCTTTTTACTCAGTTTATAGATTCCATTAAAAATCTTTGGTCATAACATTCATTGCAATTTAATAAATATGTTATGAAAGAATGAGAGTTAAGACTGCGTCTTGACTCTTTTTTCGGTATATATACGGTGTAGAACGTAAATCAGACTGCGGAGGTATTCCGCTTGCGGTAGAAGGAGAATAATTTTGGAAAATAACGGTAATATTCGCAAAAATTCAAAAAAAGCCGCAAAAGGTCCCAATCAGCGTTTAAGACAGCGAACAGCTGTCCTTATAATATTGATATTGGTAGTCGGATTCGGTGCGGCAATCGCAAGACTTGGCTTTCTTACTATTGTACAGGGAAGCTCGCTTCAGGAGGACGCTGTCGGACAACAGCTCAAGGATACTACTATCCCTGCTAAGCGTGGTACAATCTACGATGCAAACGGCAAGGTGCTTGCCGAGAGTGCGTCGGTGTGGCAGGTTGTAATGGCACCGATTTATTTTGAAAATGATGAACAGAGAAAGGCGGCGGCAGAAGGGCTGTCGCAAATTCTCGGTCTTGATTATGATAATGTTTACGAAAAGACAACGCAGAAAAGCTACTATGTGGTTGTAAAGCGTAAAATTGAGGTCGAAGCAAGGGATAAGGTTCTTGAGCTTATTGACACGCTCTCGGAAAAATACAAGTGCGGCAACGTAATTCAGTTGCTTGACGACTACAAGCGTTACTATCCGCAGAACGACCTTGCATCCTGCGTAATCGGTTTTACGGGAAGTGACGAACAGGGTCTTGAGGGCGTTGAATATGAGTACGACGACTATCTTTCGGGAACTCCGGGAAGAATAATAACGGCTAAAAATGCAAGAGGAACGGATATGCCGTTCCAGTATGAACAGAATGTTGAGGCAGAGGACGGCAACAACATTTATCTTACGATAGATGAAACGGTGCAGTCAATCTGCGAAAAATATATGAAGCAGGGAATTGCGGACAACAACGTACTCAACAGAGGCGTTTGTATTGCAATGGACGTAAATACAGGCGCAATTCTTGCAATGGTTACGGTTGATGGCTACGACCTTAACGACCCCTACACTCTGCCGACGGCAACACAGAAGAAAATTGATGCGCTTGCAAAAGACAAACAGGCTCAGGCAGAAAGCGAAGCACTCTCGGCAATGTGGCGTAACAAGGCAATCACCGATACCTATATGCCCGGTTCGGTATTCAAAATGTGCACTGCCTCAATGGCGCTTGAAGAGGGCAAGGTTAACGACAACAGCACCTTTACCTGCGGCGGCTCAATGCTTGTAAGCGACAAGACTATCCACTGTCACGCCCTCGGCGGTCACGGAACGCAGAACTTTGTGCAGGCAATCTGCAACTCCTGCAACCCTGCGTTTATCCAGATAGGTCAGCTTATCGGAATGAACAAATTCTGTCAGTACTATCAGGGCTTCGGTTTCTCGCAGAAAACAGGAATCGACCTCCCCGGTGAGGCAGAGGACAGCTTCTGGGCAGAGGGCACTATGACCGACGTCGACCTTGCGGTTGCATCATTCGGTCAGAACTTCTCAATCACGCCTATTCAGATGATAACAGCCTGCGCAGCCGTAGCAAACGGCGGATATGTTCTTCAGCCCTACGTTGTTTCAAAGGTAACGGATTCCGACGGCAACGTTATCAAGAATGTTGAAAAAAAGGTAAAGCGTCAGGTTATTTCAAAAGAAACCTCCGATAAGATGAACGAAATTCTCGGCTACAATACTTCAACAGCAGGTGCAACGGCAGGTTACGTTGCAGGCTACAAGGTAGCAGGTAAGACAGGTACATCTGAAAAAATCGGCTCAAAGGTTGAAAGTCATTTCAGTGAGGACTATATTGCTTCATTCTGCGGTTATGCACCTGCGGATGACCCGCAGATTGCAATGCTCGTGTTCTTCGATACTCCGTCGGGCGACGCATACTACGGTTCACAGGTTGCTTCTCCGGTATTCATTAATATTATGTCTGAGGTTCTTCCGTACCTTGAAATCAAGACGGAATACACAGACAGCGAGCTTGAATACGTTGACGTTTCGGCAGGCGATTACACGGGAATGACCGTTTCGGAGGCTGAGGCTGCTGCGCAGAACGACGGCTTTACGACCACCGTAAAGGGTGAGGGCGATAAGGTTATCGCACAGATACCGCCGGTTTCCTCAAAAATCCAGACAGGAGGAAATGTGGTTCTTTACACCGACGACACCAGCAGGAGCGAAACTGTAATTGTTCCCAACCTCGTCGGATATTCGGCGTCCGAGGTCAACAACGTTGCAAGTGCCTACGGCTTGAACGTAAGCTTCTCGGGTGCGTCGGAAACGGGCGTTGTCAGCACGTCACAGGATATTGCAGAGGGAACGTCGGTAAGTCCGGGTACGGTAATCACTGTAACATTTGCCTCTTCGACAACAACATTTAATGACTGATAAATATATGACCGATGCGGGTAAAGCGTAAAAACGCTTTGCCCAAAATCGGTTTAATACGTCTGAAAGGATAGATAAATATGATGGTTTACGGAATATGGACTTTTTGTGCGGCGCTGGCGGCGTTTATTATTTCCGCCGTGCTCGGAAGATTTTTAATCCCGTATCTTCACAAGCTTAATTTTGGTCAGACAATTCTCGACATCGGTCCGAGCTGGCACAAAAACAAGCAAGGCACTCCCACAATGGGCGGAATAATGTTCATTGCGGCAATCACGGTTGTTACAATAATCAGCACAATTGTCTATATCTTTACAGGCGCTGATTTTATCAACACATATTTTGCCGATATTCCCAAAGAAAGTCTGCTGATTTTTGCAGGCTTGGGTCTTGCACTTGCAAACGGTCTTATCGGCTTTATAGACGACTACATCAAGGTTGTCAAAAAGCGCAATCTCGGCTTGACTGCAAAGCAGAAGCTTGTATTGCAGTTTGCCGCAGCGGCAATTTACCTTGCTGTTTTGGGCTTTTCCGGCTG
This sequence comes from Ruminococcus sp., assembly GCA_051880935.1. Classification (GTDB taxonomy): domain Bacteria; phylum Bacillota; class Clostridia; order Oscillospirales; family Acutalibacteraceae; genus Ruminococcoides. The sequence goes on along the minus strand of JBJEOX010000345.1, from coordinate 3,485 downwards.
TGACACCGCTACAATAATTCCGTTTGTCGGCGAAGTTGACCTCGGCTTTTTCTACTATATCATCGCCGCTGTCGCAATTGTCGGCATAGTCAATTCGGTAAATCTGACCGACGGAGTTGACGGACTCGACGGTTCAATAACATTCTTTGCCTGCGTTTCGCTTATGCTGATTGCAAGTATGCTCGACAGCCTCGGACTTACGGCAATGTGTGCCGCAAGCTGCGGTGCATGCCTTGGCTTCCTCGTATGGAACTTCCACCCTGCAAAGGTGTTTATGGGCGACACAGGCTCGCTCTTCCTCGGAGGACTTGTATGTGCTCTTGCGTTTGCAATGGATATGCCAATTCTGCTTATTCCCGTAGGCATTGTCTACATTGCAGAGGAGCTTTCGGTTATACTTCAGGTAAGCTACTTCAAGCTCACACACGGCAAAAGGCTTTTCAAAATGAGCCCGATTCACCACCACTTTGAAATGTGCGGCTGGAGCGAGATTAAAATCGTTGCAGTATTCAGTGCAGTAACAGCCGTTTTCGGTGCAGTTGCATTTGCACTCGTTTATTTCGGAGTTAAATAATTATTTTACAATAAAGTCGGGAATGGTACTGTGGTTGTGAAAAATCAAATGCACTATTCTGTAATTATGCCGGCTAAAAAAACGTAGGGAACGACCCCTGTGTCGTTCCTAACTGACATTCAGCTAATTTATAGAGGAACAACACAGGGGTTGTTCCCTATATTCAAAACAAACGTGAAATTTTACAAAAGGAGGGAAAAACCGTATGGCTCCAAACAAAAGAATGATGCTCAAGGCAGACATAAACAGAATATACGATGACGAATATTATTCGGAGCAGAAAATCAAGCAGGAAAAATTTTTTGTTCGTCCCTCCCGTCAGCGCAAAATGAAGAAAACCAAGTGGTTTGCAATCGGAATGGGAATTGATTTGCCTTTCTGTATCATCATTCTTATTTTGCTTACTATAGGAACAATAATGATGTTCTCGGCAAGCTATGCGTTTTCCTATTATACACAGGGCGACAGCTACTATTTTCTTACAAGACAGCTTATTTTTATTGTAATTGGTCTTGCGGCTATGGCTGTAATGTCGTTTTTCAATTACAATAAGCTTCATAAAATAGCTCCGATTGTCCTCGGAATAGCATATCTTTCACTTATGATAGTGCTTATGTTTCCGGACGACAACGGCATAAGGCGTTGGATTCCGCTTGGAATGTTCAACCTTCAGCCCTCTGAGATTGCAAAGTTCGCAATAATCCTGTTCTTTGCACACTGGGCAAGCAAGTATTACAACAAAATGCAGTTTGCACGTTACAGCGTTCTGCCCGGACTTATTGTGTTCGGCACAACAGCTCTGCTTCTGTTTTTTGAGCCTCACTATTCGGGTATTGTAATCATAGCAATGCTTACGGTGCTTATGCTCTACATAGGCGGAATGAAAACAAAATATCTTTTCATAGGCTTTGTGCTTATGGTCGGAGTTGTGCTTATCCTTGCAATGACGGGCGGTTTGACCTATGCAATGAGCCGTATGGACGGCTGGGGGCAGGCGCTAATCTACACCAACGAGGATATGTGGCAGACAACGTGGCAGACGAGAAATTCACTCTACGCAATCGGCTCAGGCGGCTTGTGGGGACTCGGACTCGGACAGTCACGTCAGAAGTACCTCTATCTTCCCGAACCGCAGAACGACTTTATTTTTGCAATTGTTGTTGAAGAGCTCGGCTTTATCGGCGCAACAATGATTCTACTTATTTTCGCACTCCTTGTATGGAGAGGAATAACGCTTTCGCTCCGTGCAAAGGATAAATTCGGAAAGCTCCTCGGCATAGGTCTTACCTCGCAGATAGGTATTCAGGTTGTGCTGAATATCCTCGTAATTACCGACTGGCTTCCGAACACAGGTATCAGCCTGCCGTTTTTCAGCTACGGCGGCAGCTCGCTGATTATGCTGCTTGCGCAGATGGGTATAGTACTTTCAATTTCAAGAACTGCAAATATTGAAAGACAGTAATATATACGGAGGAATGTATATGAAGGTTTTGCTTGCAGGCGGCGGTACGGCAGGACACATAAATCCTGCTCTTGCAATCGCAGGCTACATCAAAAAGAAACGCCCGGAAACCGAATTTCTGTTTATCGGCAACCGTGACGGAATGGAGCAAAGGCTCGTTCCGCAGGCTGGATTTGACATTAAGTCGATAACAATCAGCGGTTTCAAGAGGAGCTTTTCACCGAAAAGTATGGTTGAGAACGTAAAGACCGTTACAAGAACGTTTACGTCATCTCACGAGGCAAAGAAAATCATCTCGGAATTCAAGCCCGATATCTGCATAGGTACCGGCGGTTACGTTTCGGGACCCGTTATCAGAACGGCGTCAAAAATGGGTATACCCTGCATAATCCACGAGCAGAACGCATACCCCGGCGTTACAAACAAAATGCTTGCCAAGAGCGTCGAAAAGGTAATGCTTGCAGTGCCGGACGCTAAAAAATATTTTGAAAAGGCTGACTTTGTCGTTACGGGAAATCCCGTTAGGGGTGATATTCTCACAGCAGACAAAGAGGAGTCAAGAGCTGAGCTTAAGCTTGACGGACGTCCTATGATTCTGTCGTTTGGCGGAAGCCTTGGCGCAAGAAAAATCAACGAAGCCGTAGCCGATATTGTCGCACGAAGCGGCAAAGACGGCAGATATCAGCATATCCACTCCTACGGAAAATACGGCGACTGGTTCCCCGACCTTGTAAAGGAAAAGGGAACAGACATTTCGCAGTGCAGTAACCTCGACATCAGACCGTACATTGACAATATGCCGGCCTGTATGGCGGCGGCAGACCTTGTAATCTGCCGTGCAGGTGCAATTACCCTCAGCGAAATTCAGGCTATGGGCAAGCCTGCAATACTGATTCCGTCACCGAATGTTGCGGAAAATCATCAGTACCACAACGCAATGGCGCTTGTAAACGCAGGTGCCGCCGAGATAATCGAGGAATCAGAGCTTTCGGGCGAAACACTTATGAAAACAGTCGATAAGATGCTTTTAGACCCCGAAAAGCTGAATACAATCAGCGAAAATTCACGCAAAATGGCAATTACAGATGCAAACGAGAGAATCTACTCGGTTGTAAAGAAAACACTCGGACTTGTTTAATTAATAGTTTACAGCAGTAACAACGGCATAACTTTCTCATAGAATATAAAGGTATTCTTTTTGAGAGGGTGTTACTGTGTCAAAACTGCTTGTAACAGGAAGAAAAAAGCTTGGCGGAGAGACATACGTTCAAGGAGCCAAAAACAGTGCGCTGCCTGTACTTGCGGCAACGATACTGACAAGGGGCGAGAATGTAATCTACAATTGTCCCGACCTTTCCGATATTGAAGCGTCTGCAAGAATACTGCGCTACCTCGGCTGTAAGGTCAGCCGAAGCGGCAGTACAGTGCTTGTAAACGGTGATACCATTG
>JBJEOX010000344.1:0-6648 GCA_051880935.1 Ruminococcus sp. | reverse complement strand
CTGTCAATTTCCTCCTGTGGCAAGTCACGGCAGTGACGGTCATAACCTCCGCCTACATTGTCGTTCTGGAGCTTTTCAAGTCGCTCCTTTGAGCAGAAGCAACGGTAAGCCTTGCCCTCTCTGATAAGCTGTTCTGCATACGGCAGATACATTCCCTTTCTCTCGGACTGAACATACGGTCCGAAATCACCGCCGATGTCGGGGCCTTCGTCGTGCTTAAGTCCTGCAAGCTTAAGTGTATTGTAAATGACGTCAACCGCACCCTCAACAAGGCGTTCACGGTCGGTGTCCTCAATTCTCAAAACAAATTTTCCGTTCTGCGATTTTGCAACAAGATACTCGTAAAGAGCCGTTCTCAGGTTGCCCACGTGCATAAATCCCGTAGGACTGGGAGCATATCTTGTGCGGACAGTTTTGTCAGACATTGCGTTCACTCTCCAAAATAAATAATTATACTTTTTTAGTATACCACACAATGCGTGGATTTTCAATTATTTTCCGCATAAATAAAGATGCAAAAAACGGAGCCTTTTCGACTCCGTTGTTATAGTAAAAATATTTACAAATTTTCCTGCAACCCGAAATTCCGAATTACGCATTCCGAATTGAATTATTTAACCTTTGTAAAGGTAAACGACGTGTAATTTCCGCCGTAATTCAGCGACAAGGTGAGGTTGCCTTTTTCGTAGTCAAGCTTATAATCCTCGCCGTTTATCTGAATATCAACCGACGTTCCGTTAAAGGTGTACGAGCTTTCGTCGCTTATTCCTGCAAGCGTAGCAGTGCACTTGCCGTCATCGGTAAATACAAAACCGAACTTATCCTTTTCAATTCCGAGCTCTTTATATTTAATCGTTGAGCCGTTGAGCGTTGCCGTTGTGGGAACCCACTCGCCGACAATCTCTGAATTTTTATTCTCACCGCAGCCGCAAAGCATAAACACCGCACAAAAAACGCACATTAATAAGGAAACCGCTTTTTTACCCATAACGTTGTACCTCACAAACTTATTAACCATATTTTACCACTTTAAAGCAATTTCGTCAAATCGGATAAAAAGGCAGATTAATGAAGAAAAAATGTACAAAAGCCAAGTAATGTCTATTTTTTGCGTGTTTTTAAGCCGTACTTTTCATTATATCACTAATAAAAGTAAAATCCATTTGCAAAATGCAAGAAAAAAGGTTAAAAAAATTCAAAATATTATTGAGGTTGAGCATATAGAAATTTTCGGAAGAAAATTTTGCAATATATAAAAAGAATAATTGCATTTTAGCTTGAAAAAATAATATACAAGTGTTATAATGCAGTTGTATCTTGAAAATGTGATACTATACATTATAAAAGATTAGATAAGGAGTAGATTTTATGTCAACAAAAGCTTATTATCCTTTGAACGAAATCGGCAAAGGCAAGCCCGGTTTCTCAAAAACAAGGTCAATCATTGAAGCTGCATTCTACGGCAACAATGTTGTACCCGTAAACACACTTAAAGAAGCATACAACCTTGCAAAGAACTCACCCGGTACAATCGTTACCGATATGCCCGTTTACAGAGGCGAAGAGTTCGGTCTTGACAAGGACGCAAAGGTTCTTCTTTTCAACGACGGCGCAATCACAGGCAGATACGCTGCTGCACGCCGTATTGCAGGCGAGCCCGGCGTTGACTGCGAAGCTCTTGACAAGGTAGCTATGGACGCTATCTACAGCGCACGTTACAAGAAAATGTATCACGCAACCTGCTACGCAGGTCTTGACCCCGAATTTATGGTAAAAGTTCACCTCCTCATTCCCGAGGGTGAAGAAAACATTATGTACTCATGGATGCTCAACTTCCAGTATATGTCAGACGAGTACGTTAAGATGTACAAGGATTCAAAGCCCGTAGGCGACGGCAAAGAGCCTGACATCTACATCTTCTCAGATCCCCAGTGGACTCCCGTTGAGCACGCAGGCGTAAGCTATGACTGCCTCAGCGACCCCGCAAAGAAAACTCTCTGCTACTTCAACACAGAAACAAACTGCGCTTGTATCCTCGGTATGAGATACTTCGGCGAGCACAAGAAGGGCACACTTACTATGGTATGGGCAATCGCTAACCGTAACGGCTACGCTTCCTGTCACGGCGGTCAGAAGGAATACCTCCTTCCCGACGGCAGAAGATATGTTGCTTCCGTATACGGCCTTTCAGGCTCAGGTAAGTCAACTCTTACTCACGCTAAGCACGGCGGCAAGTACGAAATCAAGGTTCTCCACGACGACGCATTCATCATCAACACAGATACCTGCGCATCAATCGCAATTGAGCCGACATACTTCGACAAGACAGCCGACTATCCCACAGGCTGCCCCGACAACAAGTACCTCCTTACAGCTCAGAACTGCTCTGCTACTCTTGACGAGGACGGCAAGGTTCAGCTCGTAACAGAAGATATCAGAAACGGCAACGGCAGAGCTATCAAGTCAAAACTTTGGTCACCCAACCGTGTTGACAAGATTGAGGAGCCTGTTAACGCTATCTTCTGGATTATGAAGGATCCCACAATTCCTCCCGTTGTAAAGCTCAAAGGTGCTTCACTTGCTTCCGTAATGGGCGCAACACTCGCAACAAAGAGATCTTCTGCTGAAAGACTCGCTCCCGGCGTTGACCCCAACAAGCTCGTTGTTGTTCCCTACGCTAACCCGTTCAGAACTTATCCTCTTGCAAACGACTACTCAAAGTTCAAGAAGCTCGTTGAGGAAAAGAACGTTGACTGCTACATCGTAAACACAGGCGACTTTATGGGCAAGAAGGTTCAGCCTAAGGACACACTCGGTATCCTCGAAGCTATCGTAGAGGGCAAGGCTGAATTCAAGAAGTGGGGACCGTTCTCAGACATCGAGATTATGGACTGGGAAGGCTTTGTTCCCGATATGAACGACGCAGATTACGTTGCACAGCTCAAGGCTCGTATGAATGACCGTGTAAATGAAATCAAAGCATTCGCAACAGAAAAAGGCGGCTACGACAAGCTTCCCGATGACGCTCTTGAAGCAATCCAGAAGGTTGTTGACGAATTAAACTAAGTCGAGTTGCTTAAAAAATAAATCAATTTTAAAGGTCGGGTTTAACCGTAAAATGGTTGCCCGACCTATTGTTTTCAAAATAATACAATTGTTAATTCAACTTTAAACGGTTAACTTTTTCTTTATTATCGTATTTCTATAAATTTAGTAAAACACCGCATATCGTACAATTTACGATTATGCGGTGCTTAATTTTATATTTTAGAAATTTTTTATGAGTTTTCAACAGGAAATACTTCAATTATTCCCGTACTATATTTACTAATAAGGTTTGCATCATACACACTAATACGACCATCTCCGTCAACATCGGCTGCAATAATCTGTTCAGTATTAAAATCAACTAAATCCGATACATATTTTTGCACAAGAGTAGAGTCGCTAACATTTATCCTACCATCAAAATTTACATCACCATACATCACAACCCTATTAGTGCTTGCAGATGATAATTTTTCCTGTGGATAAACATATGTAGAGTTGTCCTGCGAATTTATCTTAACTCTTAAATATTTTAATAAATTGCTGTTGTCAATTAGATAGATGTCACTTGTAGCATTGTCAACATTAGTCCAATTAGTACCATCTGTGGATGACTGCCACTGATATGAAATACCTGATGTTGCACTTGTATCGTCAAACAAAGCACTCACTGTCTGTCCTACAGCAACTTTTCCACCGATTGTAATATTTGGCAAATTATTTTTTCTTGTAATTCTCAATATTTGTGAGTTACCATCTGTAAATTCAAATGCTATGTTCTTATATTCATTTACATCTAAACTGCTCAAATAACTGCTCTTAAATGTAACAGAATCTTCGGTTCTAGTAAACTGATTATCCTCAAATAACGTTGTATTTCCGTTCTCGGTTATCCTAAATAGAAGATTTCCGTTTAAATTAAGGTTAACGGTTACATCAGAGCCTGCATATGTAAGATTATTACTTGATAGTGTAGAATCCTGTGTTATCGGTGTTCTTCTAACGAGTGTCGGTCTTATGCAAAAATTGCCACTATTTGATATTTCTCCATTTGCTATATCAACCCAAGAACTATTTTCAGATTTGTAATAATAGCTCTCGCCAGCATGAGAAACAGGATCAAAAAGATTTGTATTTCTCTCCTGAGCTATCTGTAAATTTGAATGCGTGCTTGAATCACCAGTAAATCTCACAATTACAGCTATCTTTTCAGTATCTTCGTTAAAAGTTACGGGTGTTGTAAACTCTGCTGTTATATATCCTTCATGGTCTACTGTACCATACGCTTTAGTAGAACCTAACTCTGACAACGAAGGAAGTGTTTCATCTTCCGCTGTCATTGGAACTACGTATATTCTGTAGAATGAATCGATATCGGCAGAATAAAACATTACTTTATTAATTGTACCATAATCATTAGAAAATTCAGTCATATCATACACATTTGCTATATACACATTTTCATTTTCTGATGATATAGTATATTCAATATTATCTTCAGTATCTCTAAACATTGGTACATAATCATAATAAAGCATATGTTCATTTTTTGAAACAGCTTCAACGTTAGCTATAACAAAAGCAGCTTTGCTATCATTTAATGAAACATCTTCATATGATATCCAATAATAACCATCACTATTAGCACTCGTTCCCCAACTGTTTTTTACAAGCCACGCTCCATCTGAGCTTGGTTGCAATTCTTCCCTGAAATTCTCCTTGGAATAATTATCATCCCATCCTACTAACAAAACAGCATGTGAAGCTGAATCGACACTTATATCAGTATAAAATGAGTTTGTATTAGAATTGTAAGTTGTAGCATCAAATGAAAGATAGACTCCACCATACTCTAAAACGTAATCTTTTGCATATCGGAAATCAATGTACATAAGATCTGTTGCATAAGAATTTGCGTAGGACGAATCTAATGCCGTAGGCCAAGAAGCTTGACTACTATTCGTATAAGCTATATCACTATCTAAGTTTGGAGAAATCCAGTTTATCTGTTTAGTAACAGGACTGTTTATTGATGTAAAATACGGCATCGCATGGTAGGCATTTCCACCTCCATGGGAAGATCTAAGATATTTACCAAAATCAGAAGAACCTGTGAATTGATTCACAGTATCTTTACTTGCAATAAAACGTAAAGCTTCTTCAGAATATGTGTATTTTAGTCCTGTGTTATGGTAATTTGCACTCTCCAATACAGCAATAGATGCAAATGCCCAACAAACACCTAGCGAAGACTGATCTTTTACAGCTGTCATAGCATTTGTAAGTCTAGGATCATACGAGGTAAGTGTAGTGTGTGTTTCTTCTTCTTCTTCTTCTTCAGGGAGGTTAGGAACATAATCCTCAGATACCAATCCATACACACTAGATATTATTTCTTCCTCTTCATAGACTTCAGCGTTTACTGATGTTGCAAATAATGATAATAGGAGAGTATTTGCCAGCATTACAGAAAATATTTTTTTAACTATTGACATATTGAAACCTCCTTTAAATATATAACGTAAATTGTTATATCTCAAATGTTATATAGATTGGATTGCGTGGGTCATAATACCGTGTATATGCATTAGAATATATTACATTTTCTTCATTCTGAAATATATATTCAAATGTAATTGGGTCAATATTATATCCCTCAATTAACGCATCTGCATCTACAAGATTATCTAATATTGTATTTCCGAATTCAGTAACTGTCCCTGATATATATTTCTGCATATATGTTACGGTTGCAATTGACAAGCCCGAAACTTCTTCACCATTAATATATGACAACATAGTTTGTGACGAATTAAAATCAACTGATTCTGCAAGATATTTCTGCGCATACGTGATATCACTAACATTAAGAATTCCGTCTCCGTTGAAATCTCCATATACTGTATTATATGTGCAAATATCATCAAAAGTATTTCTCATTTTGATGTAGACATGATGAATCAGCTGTTCGTTTTCACTGTAATACGCTTCCTTTGCATCAACGATAAGCTTTTGGAATTCGCTCCATGTTTCGTTATCGTAATATCCTTCTGAATTGGATTCCTGTGTAAACAAATAATACATAAACTTTAATTCATCTTTATCCACATACATCTTTGAGGTTACTTCCATCAAATCCACATATGCATCTTCAAGTTCAGAAACAGTTGTTATTTTTCGCTCTTTTGCATATGCAATTGCATCTGCCATTCTTTCTTTAGATGAATTAGACCAATCAGGATAACTCTTTGGCGTAACAGATTCAGGATTAACAAAACAGTAATAACATGCATCTGCAAAGTCAATAAAATCATCGTACTGAGCTTCTGTTATCTGTTCTTTTGTTCCCTCAGCAAATACCGTAATTGTTAAATTCAATATCAACATCAGTACAAGGATAATTGATAACACTTTCTTAATCATAAAGACCTCCATTAAATTGTAAAAAACTTAGAGTGATGGCATATAACTATTTGCAACAATATTATCATATTTTTTTGCCATTGTAAACATCATTTCGTTTTTTTGTATAGTTAAACAACATTTAATATTTTACTTGTTAATATTTAACAAATTTCTTATGATTTTAACCATTCTTTA
>JBJEOX010000343.1:0-6649 GCA_051880935.1 Ruminococcus sp. | reverse complement strand
GGCTTTATGTGTCAGGAATTCCCGAGAGATAATTATTCTATAAAAGAAATTATTGAAGCCTGTAAGCTCCCTAATCTCCTGCTCGAAGGTCTGTTTACTCATTTCTGCGTGTCTGACGAGGCACAACAGGGCAGAGAGTTCACAAACAAGCAGTACAATAACTTCATATATGTTAAAAATAAGCTTGCTCAAAACGGAATCAATGTTCCGATTTGCCATTGCTCAAACAGCGGAGCAATTGAAGATTACAGCGATACATACTGCGATATGGTTCGTGCAGGAATTATCCTCTACGGACTGTCCCCCTCGCAAAAGCTGTACGGCAAGCTTGACCTTGTTCCTGCAATGACTCTCAAAACCTCTGTTGCTTACGTAAAGGAACTGAAAAAGGGAGCAGACGTTTCCTACGGAAGAACCTTTACCGCTGAGCGTGATATGAAAATTGCTACCGTACCTATCGGCTATGCCGACGGCTATATTCGCCACAACGCTGAAAACGGATATATGCTTGTTAACGGAAAGAAAGCAAAAATTGTGGGCAGAATATGTATGGACCAGACAATGCTCGATGTTACCGATATTGAAAATGTTAAAACGGGTGACGAGGTAATTGTTTTCGGAACAGGCAAAGACGGCGAGCCGACTGCTGATATGATTGCAGAAAATACGGGCACAATCAATTACGAGGTTGTATGCCTTGTCGGCAAGCGTGTGCCGAGAATTTACTACAAAAACGGAATTGTTACGGATGTGATGTATAAACTATGAGATTACTTGTTATTGACGGAAACAGCATTGTAAACCGTGCGTTTTACGGAATCAGACCGCTCACAACAAAGGACGGTCAGTTTACCAATGCAATTTACGGCTTTCTTACAATGCTTACAAAGCTGAAAAATGAAGAAAGACCCGATGCGGTTGCAATTGCATTTGACCTTAAAACGCCTACTTTCAGACACAAGGCTTATTCGGGCTACAAGGCAACACGAAAGGGTATGCCGCCCGAGCTTGCCTCGCAGATAGCACCGCTTAAAGAGCTTTTAAAACTGTTGGGATATAAAATAGTAACCTGTGAGGGCTACGAGGCTGACGATATTCTCGGCACATTTGCTACTGCCTGTGAAAACAGCGACGACGAGTGCGTTATTGCAACGGGTGACCGTGACAGCTTACAGCTTGTTTCCGAAAAAACAAGCGTTCACCTCTGCACAAACAAGGACGATATTCTATACACTCCCGAAAAAATTATGGAGGATTACGGCGTAACACCGCCTGAGCTTATCGAGATTAAGGCTATTCAGGGCGACTCCTCCGATAATATCCCCGGTGTTGCAGGAATCGGACCTAAGGGCGCAGGCGACCTTATCAAGAAATATCACACCGTTGAGTATATATACGAGCATATTGACGAGCTTGACATCAAGGACGGAGTGCGCAATAAGCTGAAAAATTCAAAGGAAAATGCGATTTTAAGCCGTATGCTCGGAGAAATCTGCCGCACTGCTCCGATTGATACAGAAGTACAAAAGTATGTAGTCAATATGGAGAATCCTGCCGAATGTGCAAGATATATGGCTAAGTTGGAGCTTTTTTCTTTAATAGAAAAATTCGGACTTAATGAAACAGCAGTTCCGCAGGAAAAGCATACCGAAGTAAAATCGCTTAAAGTTGTGGAAAATGAAGATGATAATATTCTTTTAAAGAATATTGCCGAGTGCGGAAAGTTATACTTCAACACTGAATTTTCGGATAAAGAATTAAAAACGCTTGCATTTCTTTATGACGGCAAGGTTTATTTAAGCGAAAGCAAAGAGATTTTTGAAAAACTCTTATGCGATGAAAAAATAGAAAAATACACGAGAAATTCAAAAGCAATTTTTGCGTATGCAGACAGAAAAGGCTTTGAAATCAAGTCGCTTGTCTTTGACGTGGAGCTTGCGGCATATCTGCTTGAGCCCTCGTCAAAGGATTATTCAGACGAAAATCTCTGCAAGCTCAACGACTTTGAATTGCCGACAACGGAAGACGAGGAATATAAAAATTACAGAGCGCTTGCGGTTTATGATTTGCTCTGCGAAAAGCTGAACAGCGAAATCAAAGCAAACGAGCAGGAAAAGCTGTTAGTTGACATTGAAATTCCGCTTGCAGACGTGCTTGCAAAGATGGAAAATATCGGTTTTGACGTTGACCGACAGGGAATTGAGGACTACGGCAAAATGCTGTCGGAGCAGATAAAGAGCCTTGAAAAATCAATTTATGAGAGTGCAGGAACGCAGTTTAACATAAATTCCCCGAAACAGCTCGGCAAAGTTTTGTTTGAGGACTTGGGACTTCCCTGTAAGAAAAAGACAAAAAGCGGCTACAGCACAAATGCAGAGGTGCTTGAAAGTCTGCGGTATGAACACCCCGTTGTTGAAATGGTTTTGCAGTACCGCACGCTTGCAAAGCTCAATTCCACCTATTGCGAGGGACTTTTGAAGGTTATCGGCGACGACGGCAGAATTCACTCAAGCTTTAATCAGACCGAAACCCGTACCGGCAGAATCAGCTCAACCGAGCCGAATTTGCAGAATATTCCCGTCCGTACGGAGCTTGGCAGAGAGATGAGAAGATTTTTCTGCGCAAGAGAGGGATGGGTGCTTGTTGACGCCGACTATTCGCAGATTGAACTGCGTGTGCTTGCACACATTGCGCACGACAAAAATATGATTGAAGCGTTCAAGAATAACGACGACATTCACGCAATAACCGCCTCACAGGTTTTCGGTATGCCGCTTGAAATGGTAACTCCGATAATGCGAAGCCGTGCAAAGGCGGTAAACTTCGGAATTGTCTATGGAATCGGCGCTTTTTCGCTTGCGAAGGACATCGGCGTAAGCAACAAAGAGGCTTCAACCTACATTAAAAACTACCTTGCCCACTACAGCGGCGTTGATGAGTATATGAAAAACGTCGTTGAAAAGGCAAAGCAGGACGGTTATGTTGAAACAATGTTCGGCAGACGCCGTTATCTTCCCGAGCTTACCTCGGGCAAGCATATGCTCAGAGCATTTGGTGAGCGTGTCGCAAGAAATATGCCGATTCAGGGAACAGCCGCCGACATAATTAAAATCGCAATGGTAAAGGTAAACGACAGAATCAAAAAAGAGGGACTAAAAGCAAGGCTGATTTTGCAGGTTCACGACGAACTGATTGTAGAAGCTCCGCAGGAGGAAAGCCAAATTGTAGCCAAACTATTACAGGAAGAAATGGAAAATGCGGTCAGACTTGACGTTCCGCTGACTGCCGATGCGGCGATAGGAAAGACGTGGTATGATGCAAAAGGATAAAAGATATATAGCGTTTGTCTGTACGGGCAACACCTGCCGCAGTCCGATGGCTGAGGGAATTTTCAATAAGCTTGCATTGGAAAAGGGAATAGACGTTACCGCAGAAAGCTTCGGACTTTCCACAATTACGGGTGCACCTGTTTCGGAAAATTCCGTAAAGGTCTGTGCTGAAATCGGCGTTGACCTTTCAAAGTCAAGGTCAACCTATGTCGAGGACGCACCGCTTGAAAAATACGAAAAGTTCTATTGTATGTCGCAAAGCCACGCAAGAATTTTGTCGGAGTGTTATTTTGTGCCGAGTAAGGATGTAGAGGTGCTGAATATCTGCGACCCATACGGCGGAAATGAGTTTATTTACAGAGAATGTCGTGATGAAATTTATAATTCTGTAAAGGAAATAATTAAAAGCTATGAGAATTGAAAAAATGACATCAGGTCATCTTGACGACGTATATATAATAGAAACCGAATGTTTTTCGCACCCTTGGTCAAGGCAGGGTCTTGAAGAAGAGCTTAATAACGAAACCTCGCTTTTCCTCGTCGCAAAAGAGGAAAACGAGGTTATCGGATACATAGGTATGAGCATAGTAATTGACGAGGGCTATATTTTCAATGTCGCTGTGCGTGAAAAGTACAGAAAAAAGGGCGTTGCAACTGCACTGATAAACGAGCTTGTCACCTACGGCAAGAAAAACAATTTCAGCTTTATCACGCTTGAAGTGCGTGAAAGCAACCTGCCTGCAATTTCGCTCTACTCTAAATTCGGATTTATCAAGGCTGGGGAGAGAAAGGACTACTACTCCAATCCCAAAGAAAACGCAATACTAATGACGAAATATTTTTAAATATGGAATAAACCTTTCTAAAAATGTAGGGAACGACCCCTGTGTTGTTCCTGACTGAAATACATCTAACTTATGTAGGAACGACACAGGGGTCGTTCCTACGGTATATATTATTTGAAATAATGAAAGGATTTATATATGAAAATACTTGCAATAGAATCCTCCTGCGACGAAACAGCCGCCGCAGTGGTTGAGGACGGACGAAAAGTCCTTTCCTCGGTTGTAGCCTCACAGGTTGAGGAGCACAAGCTTTACGGCGGAGTAGTCCCCGAAATCGCATCACGCCGCCACGCCGAGGCAATAGTCCCGGTAGTCAGGCAGTCGCTTGAACAGGCAGACGTCACACTCGGAAACATTGACGCAATCGCAGTTACATATGCGCCCGGCTTAATCGGGGCACTTCTTGTCGGCGTGAACTTTGCAAAGGGACTTTCTCTTTCAACGGGAATCCCTCTTGTGCCTACGCACCACCTGCGTTCGCATATTGCGTCAAATTATATTTCCAATCAGGAATTAAAACCGCCGTTTCTCTGCCTTGTCGTTTCGGGCGGTCACAGCCATATTGTTATGGTTGAGGACTACACAAAGATGAAAATAATCGGAAAAACACGTGACGACGCCGCAGGTGAGGCCTTCGACAAGGCTGCTCGCACAATGGGAATGTCATATCCCGGCGGAATTGAGCTTGACAAGGTTGCCGAAAGCGGAAATCCGCTTGCGTTCAAGCTCCCTCGTCCCGTAGTCCACGACGCACCCTACGATTTCAGCTTTTCGGGACTAAAAACTGCGGTAATCAATCTGATTCACAATTCTGCACAAAAGGGTGTTGAAATCAGCAAGCCCGACGTTTGCGCGTCATTCCGTTATGCCGTAGTCGATTGTCTTGTGACTAACTTTTTAAAGGCGGCAGAAGATTATAACGTAAATAAGCTCGTAATCGCAGGCGGTGTTTCGGCAAACTCGCTTTTGCGCAAGACCTTGCAGGACGAATGTGCAAAGCGTGGCTATGAATTCTATATGCCCGACAAATCGCTTTGCGGTGATAATGCGGCTATGGTCGGCTCACAGGGTTACTACGAATTTTTAAGCGGCAATGTTGCAGGAACAGACCTCAACGCTTTTGCAACAATGAGCATAGAATTTTAAAATTTGACAAACAACAGCTCTTATTCTATAATTAAGACAACAATTTTGAAAATTTGTGGAGGAAACAATGGACGATAACTTCAACAACGGATATAACAATCCGCAGGAAAACAATAATCAGGATTATACTCAGCAGTATAATCAGCAATACAATCAGCAATATGACCGGCAATACGGTCAGCCGTACAATCAGCAGTATGACCAACAATACGGTCAGCAGTACGGTCGGCAGAATAATCAGCCAAATAATCAACAAAATAATCAGCAAAACGGATATAATCAGAATTATCCCTATCAGTACGGTCAGCCTCAGCAGTACAATGACCCGTATTACAACGCACAGTATCCCGAATACACAGAAAATAACGGTAAGAACGGTTTTGCTGTTGCATCTCTTGTTCTCGGACTCGTTTCCATTGTTTGCTGTTGTCTTTCGTTTACAGGCTGTTGTTTCTGGTTAATTGCACTTCCTGCATCAATCGTCGGTTTGATTCTGGGTCTTGTTTCAATTAAAAAAGGCGAGCAGAGTAAGGGAATGGCTATCACAGGCATTGTCACCTCAGCTTTAAGTCTGGCATACTGTATTATAATAATTGTTGCTGCTGTTATTTTAGTGGTAAACAACCCTTTTATGTATCGTAATTATTCGATTTATTAATGCAATTTTATAATTATTCAGGGCGGACTTTCTGTTCGCCCTTTGTCAATGGAGGAAAGCTTGAAAAGATATAAAGCCTATCAGAAGGTGCTTGTGATTTTACTTCCGTTTGTTTCAATAGCCGTATTGTGGCTGTTGGCTCATTTTGCTCTGAAGTACGTTATGCTTCCCGAATGTAATTTTTACAAATGGACAGGTCTTTACTGCCCCGGCTGCGGTGATACAAGAGCAGTGATTGCTCTTATGAACGGCGAAATTCTTCTTTCCCTTCGCCAGAATGCGTTGATAATTGTGCTTTTGCTTGTTGCGATTGCGCTATACATTGAGCTTTTTCTCAAAGTGGTTTTTGAAAAACGCTTTAAATCGCCGATTCTGAATTTAAAATTTCTGTGGATTTTTTTAATTTTGTTTGCAATCTATTCTGTAGTTCGCAATTTTATTCCGGCTATCGCACCGATATAAAAAATCATCTTGCTATTTTACGGCAAATATATTAAAATAAATATATTATTTGATTATCCCTTTAAAAAAGCTGAATTATATGCTTAGTTTGTGAGATAAACCAAAATTTATTTAAATGCGTAATTCGGAATTAAATGCTCACGAAAAATTGTAGGGAACGACCCCTGTGTCGTTCCTAAATAAGTTAGATGAACGTCAGTTAGGAACGA
>JBJEOX010000342.1:0-6678 GCA_051880935.1 Ruminococcus sp. | reverse complement strand
GCAAAGAGAATAGATGAAATTAAACAAAAGGTCGAAGCAGAAGGAGAAGTATTTGTATCCGACCTCAGTCGTTTGTATAACGTTACTGAGGAGACAATTCGCAGAGACCTTGAAAAACTTAAAAACGAAGGTGTTGTTACCCGTACATACGGCGGCGCTATGCTGAACACGACTTTGCAAAGCGACAGGGTGCACTTTTCAAAAAGAAGGGCGATTAACCTTGAAGCAAAGAAGAAGATAGCAAGGATTGCGGCTCGTGAATTCGGCGACGCAAGAACAATTATGGTGGACAACAGCACTACGGTTATCGAAGCGATAAAGCTGCTTAAGGATAACAGGAATCTTACAGCTATCAGCTTTTCTGCTCAGATTTTTCAGGAGCTGGATGAAACGAATATGATGCTCGTTTCAACCGGAGGAATATATGATGAAAGAACTCGCTCCTTCTACGGCAGTCTTGCAAAGGAAAATATCCGCAAATACAACGTTGATGTTGCTTTGCTCGGTTGCAAGGGACTGGATATGACGAACGGCGTATCGGACTCGTCTGAAGGAGAAGCGGATTTAAAGGCAGAAATGTCAAGCCGTGCAGCAAGCGTAGTTGTGCTGGCTGATCATTCAAAATTCGGTCAGACCGCATTTGTGAATTTCCTGCATTGGGATATGGTCAATTGTTTGATTACCGATGAAAAACCCATTGATAAGTGGGTAGAATTCTGTAATCGTATGAACATTCGTCTGATATATGAGTGATGCATAAAACGTTTTTTCTATTCGCAATTTCATATAGTGATTAAAAGCTCTTGATTTTATCAAATCAGGAGCTTTATTTTTTATGAAAAACTGCTTCGAAACGTTCGGGCAAAGACGGTCTGATAATATCAACCTGTCTGCTTAAACTGCCTGCGGTGGTACACCGCCGAATTGCGTGTCGAGGCACTCGACTTGATGATTGCTTCTGTTTCATTTGCGATTACAGCGCAGTGCTATGTCCGGGGGCTTCGGAATTTACATTCCGATAATTCATAGGCTTGTGCTTATTGCTTATGATTCGCAAATTTTTATGTGAAGGAGATGTGATTATGTCATTACAAAAGAAAAAGTCATCAATCGTTAAAAAAATGATAATTTCAGTGGCGGCAGGCTTTGCAGTCGGTTTTCTGTGTCTGTTTCTGAAAAGTATGCTGATGGGCACAGACGGCGAGGGCGTCTGGAAAGTGGTTGACGCAATATTCTTCCAGGATATTACGGCTACCAAAAGCATTGAAGGCATAGGCTTGTTCTATATTATCGGACAGCTTTTTATGCACGGACTTCAGATGATGATTGTGCCTTTGGTGCTTTGCTCATTAAGCCTTGCGCTTTGCAGTCTTGCAGATCCGAAAAAGCTCGGCAAAATTGCCGGAAAAACATTTATAACCTACCTTTCATTTTATGTAATTGCCGCCGCACTCGCAGGCGCAGGAGCATACTTTGTAAAGTCGATGGGTTGGTTCAGCGTAAACCTTCCTGCTCAGCAGGCTCAGGAAATTGTAACGATGGAGGGCTATAACCCGCTGGTAACAGTTGTCAACGCCGTTCCGTCAAATATGATTAACGCAATGTCAACTAACACGACAATCCTGTCGGTTGTTGTAATTGCAATTGTCCTTGGCTTGTGCATTACAAAAATGGGCAAAAAGGCTGACCCGATTAAAAATGTAATTCAGAACCTGAACGATATCGTTCAGATGTTCCTTGATTTCCTTATCAACAAAATTGCACCGATTGCAATTTTCTGTATGATTTCAAGGGCACTTGCCGTTTACGGATATGAATATATTTCCCCCACATTGGTATGGATTGCGTCGACAATTGTAATTTGTCTTGTTCTTGTATGCACAATCTATCCTATAGGCGTGTTCCTTACAACAGGTCTTAACCCGATTAATTTCCTTAAAAAGACAGCAAAAATCGGACTTTTTGCAGCGGCAACAAATTCATCTGCCGCAACATTGCCTCTCAACACCAAAACCTGTATAAACGAGCTTGGCTGTTCTGAGGAAGTAACAAGCTTTGTTCTTCCCACAGGTATGACAATCAATATGAACGGTACAACAGCAATGCATATGATTGCAATTACCTTTATCGGAACAGCGGCAGGAATTGACGTAACACCGATGACTTTGATTCTGACAGCATTCCTTTCTATATGTACGGCAGTCGGTACTCCTGCTATCCCGGTAGCAGGTACGACAATGGTATATGTTGTTATGATGGGACTCGGTTTTAATTCCGAGCTTTGTATGATTGGTTATTCGCTTGTTCTTGCAATGAATTACCTGCCCGGTATGGCTGTAATTACCCTTAACGTAGTAGGCGACGCCGCTACAAACGTAATTGTAAGCCACAAAGAGGGCGCTCTTAACAAGGAAATATACAACAAAAAGTAATTACTGATTGCTTATTACTGCTTTTCCATAATTTTATCCCCCAACCCCCGGGATAAGACAAACGGCTTCCGTGTAATTCATTTGCATTATACGGGAGCTGTTTGCTTTTCTTGATAATTTATTCTGCAAAAGCTATAATAAAGCTATAATAATATTATCCTCTCTATTGATAATTAAGGCGGTGAAACAATGAACAAAGATAAAAAGAGGTTTCTGGAATGTCTGTCAATGCAGTATCCCACAATAGACAGTGCCGCAACAGAGATAATTAATTTACAGTCAATTCTTAACCTGCCGAAAGGAACGGAGCATTTTCTCTCCGATATTCACGGAGAATACAAGGCTTTTTCTCACGTTCTGCGAAACGGCTCGGGCGCTGTGATGAAGAAAATAAACGACGTTTTCGGTGACACTCTTACATCATCAGAAAAGAAAGAGCTTGCGTCGCTTATTTACTATCCGATTGAAAAGCTTGAATATATAAAGTCGGAAAGCCTGAATACGTATGACTGGTATCGCACCACGCTTTACCGTCTTGTGTCGGTCTGCCGTACAGTTTCTTCAAAGTACACACGCTCCAAAATCCGCAAGGCACTTCCCGACAGCTTTAAATATGTAATTGAGGAGCTTATCACAGAGAAAAAAGAGGTTCTCAACAAAACCGCTTATTACGAGGAAATCATAAATACAATTATCGAAATCGGGTACGCCGACAAGTTTATCGAGGAAATGTCAAATCTGATTCAGCGCCTTGTCATTGACCACCTGCATATTATCGGCGATATTTACGACAGAGGTTCAGGCTCGCATTTTGTTATGGAACGCCTTTGCAATTACCATTCGCTTGATATTCAATGGGGCAACCACGACGTTTTGTGGATGGGCGCATCGGCAGGGCAGACTGCCTGCATTGCAAACATTGTGCGTACAAGCCTTTTGTACGATAATGTGTCGGTGCTTGAAAACGGCTATGGAATCAGTATTTTGCCGCTTATGCTCTTTGCAATGAAAACCTACGGCGACGACCCTTGCACCCAATTTAAAATCAGGAGCAAAAACAGTGACGCTTCCGAAATCGGACTTGAAATGAAGGCGCACAAGGCAATTTCAATTATTCAATTCAAGCTTGAAGGACAGCTCATAAGCGAGCACCCCGAGTATAAAATGGAGCAAAGAAAGCTCCTGCACAGGATTGATTTTGCAGACAAAACAATAGAGCTTGACGGCAAAAAATATCAGCTTACCGACGGCAATTTTCCGACCGTCAATCCCGATTGTCCGTATGAGCTTACCGATGAAGAGAAGGAAGTCGTAAGAAAACTCAGATACGCCTTTGTAAGCTGTGAAAAACTTAAAAAGCATATCAGTCTTTTGCTTAATAAGGGCAGTCTGTATAAGGTGACAAACGGCAATTTGCTGTTTCACGGCTGTGTTCCTATGACCGCAGACGGTGAATTCCGCAAAACCGATATACTCGGAAATCCTCTTTGCGGAAAAGTTCTGTATGACAGCTTGGAAAGCTGTGCAAGAAAGGCGTTTCTGTCTGTAAACGAAGTTGAAAGAAAAAACGGCAGAGATATACTCTGGTACCTGTGGAACGGTGCCGATTCTCCGCTTTACGGCAGAGATAAAATGACCACCTTTGAAAGGTACTTTATTTCCGACGAAAGCACACACGTTGAAACAAAGGACATTTACTACACCCTGATTGACAACAGAGAAACCTCCGAGAAAATCTTTGATGAATTTAGCGTAAAAGGTGAGAACAGGCACATTATTAACGGTCACGTGCCCATACATCATCAAGAGGGCGAAAATCCCGTAAAATGCGGCGGCAGAGTAATAATCATTGACGGAGGATTTTCACGTCCGTATCACAAGGTTACGGGAATTGCAGGCTATACGCTGATTTACAATTCCTACGGTCTTATGCTTACTGCTCACGAGCCGTTCCGTTCGGTGGGAGAGGCGATAAAAAACTGTACGGATATGCAGACGCACAGGGTAGCTTCCGAGGTGGCAGACAGGAGAATCCTTGTAGGCGATACCGACAACGGCGCAAAAATAAAAGAATCAATCAGCGACTTAAAAGAGCTGATTAACGCCTACCGTTCGGGTGAAGTACGACAGAATAAGCATCGGTGAATTTTATTAAACACTAAATAAATCACGTATAAAAACTGCACCTCACGTCTGTAGGATTTGAGGTGCAGTTTTTGCTTTTAATATTGAAGATTACTATTGTAACTTACCTGTCAAAAAATGCAACTTGCTTTTGTTGAATTTAAATTCTGTTTCTGTTATGATAGAATAAAGTTGCCGGCAGGGAGGTCAGACAATGTTTAAAATAACGATTACGCAAATCGGCGAAAATGATGAGGAAGAAATCATCGTAAAATGTCGTGAAATCAACGACGAGGTGCTTTCAATTGTTGAACGGCTCAAAAAGAATGAGGCTATGCTGCTCGGCAGCAGGGACGGCGAGATGTTCCGTATTGCGCCAAAGGATATTTATTACATTGAGTCGGTTGACAATAAAACCTACATTTATCTTCAGAAAAACGTCTACGAGTCAAAGCTCAAGCTTTACGAGCTTGAAGAACAGCTCGGAAGTACAAAGCTGTTCAGGTGCTCAAAGGCTATGATACTGAATATTTCAAAAATCCGCTCGGTATCGCCGTCAATCAACGGCAGGTTTGAGGCAAAGCTTACAAACGGCGAAACGGTGATAATTTCACGCCAGTATGTGCCGAATCTGAAAAAACGTCTTGGAATGTGAGGGATAATAATGAAAGATACAGTTAAACTTGTAATTTCGCATTTTTTTATTATATCAACAGGTGTGCTGTTTATATCAAGCCTTTCAAATCTGCTTTTTGAAGGTAACGAGCCGCTGTCGCCCGAATTGCCGTGGGAGATACTTCTGACAGGCATATTGGGAGCGTTACCGTCGTTTTTATTCTACTTTAGAAACGAGCCGACAAAACAGCATTTTCGCAAAAGGTGCATCATCCATTTCTTTGCAATAGAAACAGTAATAATGCTTGTAGGAGCGTTGTTTAAGTGGTATGAGGATTTAGTCGGAGCACTGGTGTTTTTTGCCGTTGTGCTTGCCGTTTATCTCTTTGTATGGGCTTACAGTTACTTTATGAATATGCACCTTGCAAGGGACATCAACGCCGCACTCAAAAGATTCAACGAGGAAGATGAGGACGAAGAAATCTAATGCATTTCACTTAGTCAATTCTGCACCTTACATCGGGTTTTGAACAACTCGGTGTAAGGTGTCTTTTTTATTGCTTTTTTGTCTGTTACAATAAGGTCACGACAGGAGGAAAGCTTATGAAAAAGATAATTGAAGTTCAGAATCTTGTAAAGGATTACAAGGACGTTCACGCAGTGAGAGATATTTCATTCAGCGTTGACGAGGGTTCGTTTTTTGCGTTTCTCGGAGTAAACGGCGCAGGAAAATCAACTACAATCAACATACTCTGCACAGTGCTTGAAAAAACCTCGGGAGTTGTAAAGATAGGCGGCTATGACCTTGACACGCAGAAGTCAAAAATCAAGGACTTAATCGGAATCGTCTTTCAAAATCCCGTGCTTGACAAACAGCTCACGGTGAAGGAAAACCTTGTTTCACGTGCGGCTTATTACGGATTTACAAAGGCGGAAACGAGGAGCAGAATTGACGAGCTGACGGAAATTTTCAACCTCACCGAAATTCTTAACAGACGTTATGCAAAGCTGAGCGGCGGTCAGCGCAGGAGAGTTGACATAGCCAGAGCGCTTATAAACAGACCGAAAATTCTCTTTCTTGACGAGCCGACTACGGGACTTGACCCGCAGACGAGAATTCAGGTGTGGAGCACTATCCACAAGCTCCGCAGAGAAACGGGACTTACGGTATTTCTGACAACTCACTATATGGAAGAAACTGCCGACTGCGATAACGTTGTGATTATCGACTCGGGCAAAATCTCTGCAAACGATACTCCGCACAACCTCAAAAAACAGTATGCTCACAACAGACTTGTGTGGTACACTCCGAAATCCGACGGTGCAGAAAATCTGCTTAAAGCAGAAAAGCTTGATTTTGAATATATCGGCGACGCATATAAAATAAAAATTGCCGACAGCGGAGAGGCTACAAGGCTTATAACAAGCTATCCGCAAATCAGCGACTATGAGGTTATAAAGGGAGATATGGACGACGTATTTCTCACAATTACGGGAAAAAGGCTTG
>JBJEOX010000341.1:0-6770 GCA_051880935.1 Ruminococcus sp. | reverse complement strand
TTCATTCCATTTTATCATACTTTTTTCTGTCTATCAATTCGGGGAAGGGGGCAATTGATTCTGAACAGGAAGAAGAGCCAACAGAAGAACCTGAAAATTCAAATGTTGAACAGAGCGCAGATAAGCAAAGGAAAGTAGTCATCAGAACAGAAAGACCATCTCAGGAGGATAACAGTAATGAGTAAATTAACTTTTCTTTATCAAATGGACTTGCCGCACAGAGCCGTAGCAGTCTATACCTATCTCCACGACCGAGCAAACAAAAACGGCGAATGCTGGCCCTCTGTAAATACAATAGCAGGCGATATAAAGCTGTCGCCTGCTACAGTAAGAAGAGCTATTAGAGATTTGAAAAAAGCCGGGTTAATAAAAACAGAACAACGATATAGAAAAAAGGGTGGTAAAAGCACATTGCTGTTTTGACTTAAACAGCGTACAGACATTGTTTAAACTTGGATATGGAAAATTTCCTGAATATATGATACAATTTAATGTATATAAAATTTGCAAGTAAATTGATATTTCTTTTTATAAGGGAAAGAGAGGCGAGATATATGACAAAATCCATTAATAGGAATAAAAATACCGGAATAATTGTTGTGTTGTTGATTGTTTGCGCTGTCGTTTTCCGCATTTTAGGAAATAAAGGTATTTATCCTATAACTCTCGGACTGTTACGCACTTTTATCTATATCGGTCTGTATATCTGGTGGGGAATTTCCGTCAGTAAGCGTATTGTTCAGGCACAGGTGCGCCGTAATCTGGTTGCTGTAGCTTTACTTAATGTTTTTTGGTTTGTCATAAGGTCAATGAAATATTATTTTGTATCCGATCCCGCTTTGTCAAGACAGCTGTGGTATTGGTACTATTTTCCGATGCTTTTCATTCCGCTTTTTTCCGTGTTTGTTTCAATGTCACTGGGTAAGCCGGAAAATTACCGTCTGCCTAAATGGACATCGCTTTTATATATTCCTACCGTGATTTGCCTTATTTTGGTTGTGACAAACGATTTCCATCAGCTCGTTTTTGCTTTTCCTGCCGGAGAAGTATGGTCAGACAAGAATAACGACTATGCTTTCGGATACTTTCTTGTAATTATATGGGAAATCATCTGCGCATTGACTGCATTTACTATTATGGTAATCAAATGCCGATTATCTCAAAGGAAAAAATATCTGCCGCTTAGTCTGCTGTGTATATGCATTGTATATGCTTTAATCTATGCAAGCGGTGCAGAGTGGATGCGAATTATCGGCGGAGATATTACTGCGGTTCAGTGCTTATTTGTTACAGCAATACTTGAAAGCTGTATCCAATGCGGTTTGATACAGACAAATACAGGATATGATTCACTGTTTGAAGCCGGAACATTAAAAGCGCAGATTACCGATACTGACTATAATATCCGATACACTTCCGCCAATTCACCAAAGCTTTCGGATAATGTTATGCGGTCGGCAGAAAACGGAGCTGTCAGCCTTGATAAAAATACCGTACTTAAAAGCAATCCAATTGAAGGCGGTCACGTTCTTTGGCTGGAGGATATTTCAGATATAGCCGCTTTGCTCAAAGAGCTGGAGGAAAATAAAGAGACGATTGCAGAAAGCAATCTTCTTGAGCAGGAAAACTATCGTACAAAGCTTAAAATTAATACCCTTCAGGAAAAAAACCGTCTGTATGATCTTTTGCAGGATCAGACTGCACACCAGATTGATTTGCTTGACAGTCTTTTTGCTCAGTACAATACGGAAACAAATTATGAAAAACGCCGCAGTCTGCTTGCAAAAATCGCAGTAATAGGCGCTTACATAAAACGCAGGGGCAACTTAATGTTTATCGGCGAGAAATCAGCAACAACCGATACGGCGGAACTGTCGCTGTGCCTTGAAGAATCCTTTGCAAATCTTGAGCTTATGGGCGTTGAGTGTGCTATTGAAATTCCGAGTAATAATAAAATTGATACAACGGACGCTATTCGTGTGTATGACTTTTTTGAATCAGTGACGGAAGCCGCCATAGACGATATGCGTTCAGTCTGGCTGAAAGCCCGCAGCCTTAAGGAGTCTGTCATCTTTCATCTGGAAGTGGAGTGCGAAAGTCTGCTTGCTGATTTTTCCGAGCTTGCAGAAAGCAGTCATTTTGAGGACGGCGTATGGCGTTTTACGCTCCGGGCAAAAAAGGCAGGTGAACAGTCGTGACTACCTTTTATCAGGCATCGTCAGCAGAGCGATCCTTGTGTATGGTTTGTCTTTTCTTTTTGCTAATCGTAAGCTTGGTTTATTTAATTGTATCTAATTACAGATTTCAAACCAAATGTAATAGATATCTGAATGTCGGTCTTTTCCTGATTCTGTTTGCACTGATATCAATATTGGGAGAAGCGTTCAGGAGTATTAATATACAACAGCCGTACGAAATCCTGCTGCCATTGCCAATGTGGCTGCTGTGGTGCATTGTCGGAGTATCAAGTGTACTGCTGATTTGTGAAGCTGTGGTCGAATATCGTCAAAGAGGTAAAAATCTCAGCCGCATTTCTGTAAAGCAGGCAATAGATACGCTGCCGAGCGCAATCTGTTATTTTGCTCCGTCAGGTGCTGTCAAGCTGTGCAATCTTCAGATGCATCGCCTGTTCCGCAGTCTGGCGCAAAGTGATATGCAGTCATTCGACGAATTACAGAACGCTCTGGATGCCTGCGATACAAAAAGCGGTATCATCAGGCTCCCCGATGTCAGACAAACTTATCTTTTCCCGAATGGAAAGGCGTGGCGTTATTCTCAGACAGAGATAACTGCCTCTGACGGCGTTGTCTATACAGAGGTCATATTTTCCGATGTGACAGAGCTTTATGAAAAGAACCTGAAACTAAAGGAGCAGACCATACAGCTCGAAAAAATTTCCCGTGATTTAAAGGTTCTTTCGGACAATGTTTCAACTATGACAAAGGAAAAGGAATTACTGGCGGCTAAAACAAGACTGCACGACCGTATGAGTGCAGGGATAATTGCAATGCGTCAGATTTTGCAGCAGGAGCAGACTACGGAAGAAACCGCTGACGCCGTAAGTCTGTTTCAAAAAGCGGTAAGCGCAATTAAAAATGATAATGAATATCCATTGGAACGTGGCGAGCTTGCAGAATTTATGCGTGATGCCGATACAATCGGTGTAAAAGTGGAGCTGAACGGAGAATTGCCGCAACAGCAGGAGCAGTACAGGGTGTTTTTGATAGCAATGCGTGAGTGCCTTACAAACAGCGTTCGTCATGCCGATGCAACAATTCTCAAAATTGATATACATAATGATGACTGTTCTGATTCAATACGCATTACAAACAACGGAAGACCTCCCGAAAGTAAAGTAACACCCAAAGGCGGACTGCTGAATCTTTACAACCATATTACAAATCTGGGAGGTACTATGGATATACAGTCAAATCCTGTCTTTGCACTGACAGTGACAGTACCGAAATCAAAGGAGGAAACAGAATGAAGCAGGTGCTAATCGTAGAAGATCAGCGTATGCCCCGTGAAAATATGGAGCGGATAATCTCTGACAGCACAAGCTATGAGCTTGCCGCAAGCATAAGCAGCGCAGAGCTTGCCGTTATAAAATGTCAGCGACAGCATATCGACCTTGTTCTGATGGATGTATGCACAACAGGCAGCAAGGACGGAATTGACGCCGCCGCAGAAATAAAAAACCGGTTTCCGAATATAAAAATTATTATCGTGACCTCTATGGTCGAGGTAGGCTATCTCGACCGTGCCAAAGCCGCAGGAGCAGACAGCTTCTGGTACAAGGATGTAAGCCGTGAAACGCTGATTGATGTGATTGACCGTACAATGTCGGGAGAACATATTTTCCCCGATAAATCACCCGTTGTACAATTAGGTCATGCCAGCAGCGCCGAGTTTACGGCAAAGGAAATAGAAGTTCTTCGCCTTGTATGCGACGGTCTGGAATACAGCGAGATTGCAGAAAAGCTGTGCGTATCCGTCAATACGGTCAAAACGCACGTTTCGCACATTCTGCAAAGAACAGGCTATTCGAACAAAACCCGTCTTGCTATTGCTGTTACCAACAAAAAATTCATTATTCCCAGCATTCCCGAGGATAATGAATAACTTATACTTCTGATAAATCCCCGATTTCGTTTGTGAAGTCGGGGTTTTTTATATGGAAAAATTATGAAAAATCACCCATATGGGTGATGTGCAATCCAAAAGTTCCTTGTATAATAAAAGTGACCAAATAAAATAACAGGAGGTGTTTCAGAGAGGAGAGTCATTGCAGATATATATGACTCGGGTTTAAGAACATAATCCTGCTCAGGGAATAACAGCAGAAACGACCGGAAAGGTCAAAATCAGATTTAAAAAATTTACTTAACGGAGGTATTCAAATGAAAAAGTTTCTGATTTTAATGATAAGCATAGTGATGGTATTTTCATTCGCCGCATGTGGCGGTAACGGCGGCAACGGCGAAAGCGGCGGCAGTTCGGAAAGTAGCAACGCCTACAATCTTGATATGAAGTCCACAGAGGCGCAGCCTATGAGTACTGAAAGAGCAAGTGTTGACGTACTCAGAGAAACTGCTCAGACCTACTTAGGCGGCTATAACTACTTTGAAGGCACTGAACAGGCAAACCTGACATACAATGATATTAAGGAGCACATCGGAGTAGATGCGTCAGAGTACCGCTATGACGATACCCAGCAGGCTGAGCTTTATATTTGGTATGTTGACGGCGATGACAAAGCTTCGCTGAATGTATGGTTTGTTGACGGCAAGCTGAATGCCTGCGGAGCCATAAACATATAATTTAAACTACAACAATATATTATTTGGAGGCTTGCTTCGGCAAGCCTCTTTCCAAAATAAAGTTTTATTATGAAATTTGGGGATAAATTTTGAACCCTCAATCAATGATGCAAATTATTTGAATAAATAGGAGGTGGTTTAATGAAGAGAGTCGTTGTAGATATGCAAAACGCCTTGTTTGATGACGCCATAGCAACAGCTTTGCGTGATTTTGATTCGGATTTTGAGGTTTTTCCGAGTGAAAGTCCCGGCAAAACAGCGGATATGTGCGCCGATATACAAGCGAATGTCCTTATAATGGAGGTCACAGCCTACACACCGTGGAAAATTGAGGAGCGAATGAAAATCCGTGACGAAGTAAAATCATATTGTCCCGATTGTAAAATCGTTCTCGTGGTGGATGAAAATACCGAGAAAAAATTAGCCGATAAGGTTCGCAGGGCTAAAAAAGACGGACTTATCGACAATTTCCTTTACGGCTCGGTGTCTTCCGCCTATTTGTCGGCAGTTGTTGATACTCTCTGATAAGACGAAAAAAGATAACGCAGAAAAGAAAACTTTATTTTCAAGGAGGAAAAATTATGAGCAACAAACAAAAAGCAAAACCAAAACGACTGTTAAGTCTGCTGCTTGCGCTGACTATGGTGCTGGGAATGCTCCCGATAATAGGAACAACCACGGCGCTTGCCTACACCGGCAACGGCACACAGAGCAAGCCTTATCTTGTCACCACCTATGACGAGCTGAAAAGCCTGATGCAGAATGCCCCAACAGACAGCATACGATATATCAGGCTGGGCGCAGACATCAAATTCAGCGAGAACAAGAATAATTGTTCTCTTAGTCTTACAAGCTCGTTGCAGAGGGTCGTTCTTGACCTGTATGGACACACCATCTCCCGTTCGGGAACTACAAATGATGAGGCGGTAATTAATGTAACGGTCGGTGACCTCACCATTCAGGACAGCATTGACGGCGGTAAGGTTGTCGTCAGTATGAGCGGCGGCGACATTAAAACTGCTTTACTTGTTTCCGGTGAAGGCAAACTGACCGTTTACGGCGGCACATTTGATTCCAACGGACGTGCCTTGGTGACCAGGGGCGGTAACACTGTAATTAACGGAGGTACATTTTTAGCATCATTCTATTATTATACAGCTGTTTTCGAATCAGGTACCGTAACCGTCAACGACGGATATTTCTGTGAGATTGATAAAGGCATCGCAATCAGTATAGCTGACGCTGATGTTACACTCAATGGCTGTACGCTCAACGGCTCTCTGTCTGTTCAGACAGATATCTGGGACTATATTCCTGACAAGCGCACGGCACTTCTCGACAATGATATTGCTGTTACCCCAAAAACCTATCACGGCAAGGATCTGAAAGCCGAAAACGGTAAAATTGAAATCATTTTCACCGACGGCAGCGAGAAATATCCCTATCTGGTCAGTAATTATTTAGATCTTAAGGAGATGATGCAATACGCCCCAATGGACGGCAGCGTATGCAATATAAAGCTGGCAAGTGATATCACATTCCAAAGCAACGAGAAAAATTTTTCTTTGATGTTGATATCCAGTGCTCAAAATGTAGTTGTGGATTTGAACGGACACACACTTACACGTTCGGGAAAAACAGAGGACGAGTGCATTTTGGGGGTTGCAGTCGGTGCACTCACCATAAAGGATAGTGTAGGCGGCGGCAAGGTTGTCGGTATCAAGGGAAATGGAAATTTGCTGTGCAATCTCTATGTAGGAGGCAGCGGTAAGCTCACAGTTGACAGCGGCACTTTTGAAGCAGAGGAAGGTTTTCCTCTGTTGATATTTGGCGGCACCACCGTAATCAACGGCGGCACATTTGTGACGGAGAGCGGAAAATGTGCCGCAGCAAATTTTATTAATGGCACCGCTACGCTCAACGGCGGTACATTCCGCAACAACTTAAGTA
>JBJEOX010000340.1:0-6839 GCA_051880935.1 Ruminococcus sp. | reverse complement strand
CCGTCCATTTCTACGAGCAACTGGTTAAGAGTCTGCTCACGCTCGTCATTTCCGCCGCCGAGACCTGCGCCTCTCTGGCGACCAACTGCGTCGATTTCATCTATGAAAATAATACAGGGTGAGTTTTTCTTTGCCTGATCGAAGAGGTCACGTACTCTTGACGCACCTACGCCGACGAACATTTCTACAAAGTCGGAACCCGAAATTGAGAAGAACGGAACGCCTGCTTCACCTGCAACTGCTCTTGCAAGCAAGGTTTTACCTGTTCCGGGAGGTCCTACAAGCAACACGCCCTTCGGGATTCTTGCGCCGAGCTTGTTGTACTTGTCGGGAGCCTTGAGGAACTCGACAACCTCTGCAAGCTCTTCCTTTTCCTCGTCTGCACCTGCGACATCGTCAAAGGTTGTTTTGCGCTTTTCGTCATTTGTATTCTTTATTTTAGCCTTGCCGAAGTTCATTTCCTTGCCGCCAAGACCGCCTGCACTCATCTTCCTCATAATAAATATCCATGCGCCGATAAAGAGCACGGTAAGAAGAATTGTGGGAATAAGCTCCATTAAGAGCGAATTGTCGCTTGCACGGACAAGGTTGTAGGTTATAGCCTCGTCGGCAGAAGCCTGATAGGGCTTGATGTCATCAAGGAATCGCTGAATGTCTGCAAGCTGTCCTTTAACAACTACCTGCTTTGCCTTTTTGCCGGCGATAGCCGAACCCGACGGTGTTGTTTCAGCCGGTGTGGTGGTTTCAACAACCTTTGTAGGTGAGGTTGAGTTCTCCTTGCTGACAATTGCGCTTTTGCCCTCTTTGAGCGTGATTTCAATTGCACCCGAACCGTAGTTTATGGTGTAGCTGTCAACCATATCCTTTTCAAAATACTGCACAAGCTCGGAAGTTTTGGGCGTCTCGGTCTGGCGAGAGCCGTAAAGCATTGCAACAGCTAAAATTATCAGAATCGGTATTCCCAAATAAAGAAGCAGATTGCGTACCTTTTTCTTATTATCCAATGCGTGTCACTCCTCTTTATATTATTGTTTATAGTCGAAAATTTATGTAAATCAGCAATATCCTGAGGGAAATAAATTCCCGATACGGAAATTTCTGCACATTTCATTATTAATTTGAATTTACATTATAAAGTCTTAGCAATTATAAACTTTTTCTGCCTTTTTTGCAAGAGAGTTCACAATATTTTCAACTTATTTTTCTGAAATATGCACAGATTATAAGTCAATGTACATTATTTTTGTTCATCAGAAAAAGAAACATCGATTTTTAATGCGTTTTCGGAATTATAAGCAGTTCCCTGAGCGGAAACTCCAACTCCCTCGCACCATAAAATTACGTTATCAACTGCAAGAACGACGGTTTTATCCCTTTGTTCCGAGGGAATTTTCATCTCGTTCATCACCTTGCGAAGCGGTTTTGTTACTTTTCGCTTTGGATAGGTAAACATATCCTTGCTTTGGCGTGTTCTGAATACAGCGTTTTTATTAAGAAAAACTGCATTCACCGAGTCTTTATTTTCTTTATCTGAATTATCTTTTGTTACTCGGTAAGTTTTTCCAAAATATTCAAATTCGGTGTTTTCGCAAAGCTTAATTTCTTCTAACTGATTTCCTTCGTTACTGAAAACGAATCTTAATATACCCTGTTTTGATACGGCTGAACATTTTTCGGTGAGATTAACTGCGCCGCCGTTTTTCATTATATCAATGATAAGCTCAATGTGCCTTTGCTCGGCAGTAAAATCTGCACAGCGTCTGCACAAAACTGCAACTGCGTTTTTAATAATCGCATTGTGGTTAGAAAGCAAGGTTTTACAGTCATAGCCATATTCGCATTTACTCTCAGAAATTGCCTTGCCCGTCATAGAGAAAATATAATCGGAAATCTCTCTTGCGTTTTCGGATAAACGCAAGGCAGAATTTTCAAACGCAGGATTGATTTCTTTGAGAGCAGGGATTACGTTGTGGCGGATTTTGTTGCGTGTGTAATCATCGGTTAAATTGGTGCTGTCAGTAACGTAATTCAGATTCTTATTTCTGCAATACTGCTCAATCTGCGCCCTTGTGCATTCGATGAGGGGACGGATAATGTACTCTCTGACGGGTGGAATTGCTGAAACTCCGCCGAGTGAAGCGCCCCTTGTAATATTGAAAAGCAGAGTTTCTGCGTTGTCGGAGGCGGTGTGGGCTGTTGCTACCTTTGCAGAAAGCTGTTCTGAAAGCTCCTCAAAAACCGAATATCTCACGTTTCTTCCGCAAAGCTCCTCGCTGATTTTATATTTCATAGCAAGCTCGGATACGTTTTCTTGTGTTACAAAAAGCTTTACTCCGTATTTCTCACAAAGCGACTTGCAGAAATTTTCATCACGCAGTGATTCTTCACCACGAAGTCTGTGATTAACGTGAACTGCATATAAGGTCAAATTATATTTTTCTTTTATAGAATTAAGTACATCAAGCAAAGCAACGCTGTCTGCTCCGCCGGACAAAGCGACAATTACGCTGTCACCGTTTTGCAGCATATTATACTTTTCAACGGTACGAATAAGCTGATTATTCATCCCTTGCCTCCGTACCGGTAAATCGCATAAACTCGCCCTGCCAGTGCAATTTAACGGATTTTGCTTCGCCGTGACGGTTCTTTGCAACAATACATTCGCCCGAATTCATATCGGCTGTAGGGGCTGTCTGCTCGGCACTTTTTTCACTGTAATAGCCCTCTCTGTAGAGGAAAAGTACAATGTCGGCATCCTGCTCGATTGAACCCGAGTCACGCAAATCCGAAAGCTGAGGTCTGTGGTCGGTACGCTGTTCCGACGCACGGGAAAGCTGGGAAAGTGTAATAACGGGAACGTTCATTTCCTTTGCAAGAATTTTGAGGTTTCTCGTGATTTCGGATATTTCCTGAACACGGTTGTCAATTCTTCTGCCGCTTCCCATAAGCTGTAGATAGTCGATTACAACAAGGTCGAGATTGTGAAGTCGTCTTAGCCTTGACTTCATCTCGGTGATTGTGATGCCGGGGGTATCGTCAAGGTAAAGCTCAGCCTTGCTCAACACATCGCTTGCCGGAATGAGCCTGCTCCACTCCTCGTCATTCAGCTTACCTGTACGCAGTTTTGTACCGCTTATGAGTGCTTCGGTAGATAGCAGACGGCTTGCAAGCTGTTCCTTTGACATTTCGAGAGAAAAGAAAGCAACGGTTTTCTTTGACTGGCAAGCGGCGTTTCGTGCAATATTGAGCGCAAAGCTCGTTTTACCCATACCGGGACGAGCTGCAAGCAGAATAAGGTCGCTTCGGTTAAGTCCGGTAATTACTCTGTCAAGGTCGCCGATTCCCGTAGATATCGGTTTCATACTGTCGTCGGTTTCGCTGTTGAGTGCGTCAAGACGGTCAAAGGTCTGCAAAATTACGGAATTGATTCGTTCAAGTCCCGACTTTTCGTTGCCCTTGCGAATGTCAAAAATCTTCTGCTCGGCAGAGTCGATAAGCACTGACGGCTCTTCGTCGCCTGCCGATGCGTCGTCGATAATCTCACGTGAGGCTGTGATAAGCCTGCGGATATTGTACTTATCGGCAATAACCTTTGCGTAAGCCTCGGCATTGGAAATTGACGGACAGTTGTTAACCAAATCATAAAGATAGGTCTTGCCCGTTGCCTCGTCAAAAGCTTTATTCTGTTTTAATTTTTCAAGCAGAGTTACGAAGTCGATAGCCGCACCGAAATTTATCATTTCCTGCATCTGCATAAAAATAATCTTGTGCAGTGCAACGTAAAAATAATCGGGTGATTTTATGTAATCTACAACCTTGTCGAAAACAGTGCTGTCAAGGATAATTGCTCCCAGAACAGCCTGCTCCGCCTCGGGGCTGTACGGCATATTAAGACCGTCGTAACTGCCGCTGAATAGTGAATCAGCCATTATGACACCTACAAATTATAAATTGAGAATTGAAAATGTAAAATGGAAAATTAATTTTCAACTTTCAATTTTCCATTTTCAATTTTTACGCTTCTGTTACCTGAACGTCGATATTGGCGGAAATTCCCGTATAAAGCTTTACCTCTGCCTTATATGTGCCGAATTCCTTGATGTCACATTCAAGCACAACCTTACGCTTGTCGACAACGATATTGTACTGCTTTTTGATTTCCTCGGCAACCTGCTTTGCAGTGATACTGCCGAAAAGACGTCCGCCCTGACCTGCTTTTGCAGTCATTACAAACTTTTTGCCCTCAAGCATTTTCTTCTGCTGTTCAGCCTGTGCCTTCTGGGTTGCGATTTTAAAATTCTTTGAATTTTCTGCGTTTTTATATTCATTCATAGCCTGTGCGTTGGCTTCTCTTGCAATCTTTCTGGGAAGAAGATAGTTGCGTGCGTAGCCGTCGGAGGCTTCAACAAGCTCACCCTTTTTACCGAGTGATTTTACGTCCTGAAGTAAGATTACTTTCACTTTTATCGTCCTTTCTATATTGCTCTATAATTATCTATGATTTCGGAACGGTCAAGACCGTTCCCTACATTGTTGAATGTGTCGGGACGTCTGTGAAGCCGTCCCCTACGGAAGGGTTTACTTATTACTGTAATGATTATTAAATCGGTAAAGTTTGATAATCACTACGTATTTTTATATAAAATAAACTTATGTGTTTTCTATATCGTCAAGCACGCTGTCGATTACGGAGAGTAGTTTCTGATATGCAAGCTCCTTTGTTGTGTTTTCAAGCTGTGCCGCCGCCATAGTCTGGTGACCGCCGCCGCCGAGCTGTTCCATAATAATCTGAACATTAAGCTTTCCGTAGCTTCTTGCCGATATATTCATTCTGTTATTGTCCTCAAAAATTACAAACGACGCATCCACACCCTGTAGCGTGAGCATTTCATCAGCCGCCTGAGCCGCCGCAAGCCTTATATCGTCAGTATGCTTTTTTGAAACGGAAACTGCGCAGCCTCTGTAGATATTTGAGCTGCAAACAATCTCAACCTTTTCACGGTATGTATCTATGCTGTCGGAGAACATTCCCTTAACGGTGAGCGTGTTTGCGCCTTTTTTGCGAAGATATGCCGCCGCTTCAAAGGTGCGCACTCCTGTTTTGAGGACAAAATTCTTTGTATCAAGCATAATGCCTGCAAGAAGTGCGTCAGCCTGAACATAGCCGAGGGGCTTGTCATCAAGACAGCCTATAATCTCACTGCACATCTCGGCTGCTGATGACGCAGACGGTTCGTGACAGAACACAAGCGCATTGTCTATGTAATTTACAGCCTTTCTGTGGTGGTCGATTACAACAACTCTTTTGCACTTTTCGTAAAGCTGTGCACTTTCAAGAGAATTTTTGAGGTGAGTATCAACTATAATAAGCAATGTCTTGGGCGTTACACCCCTGATTGCTTCATCAGGCGTTATAAAAATGCCTGTATCTACTCGATCTTCAACATATGAAATAAGCTGTTTTGCCATTGAGGTTTCCTTGTCAATGACAATTTTGCAGTACCGCCTGAAGGACTTTTCCATAATGCACTGAAGTCCGACAGCCGAGCCTACGCAGTCGAGGTCGGAAAAGCGGTGTCCCATAATGAACACCTTGTCGCAGTCCACAGCCGCACGGCTTATTGCGTTGGCAATTACACGCATTCTTACCTTGCTGACCTTTTCAGCCGCAGCGGCAGTGCCGCCGAAAAATTCGTAGCTGTTATCCTTGATTACGGCTACCTGATCGCCGCCTCTGCCAAGCGCCATTTCAAGAGCCTTTCGAGCGTTGATTTCGCTGTCCTTAAGCGACTTTGAGCCTCGGCAGAGTCCGACGGAGATTGTTGCTATATGATTGTTAACATTGATTGAGCGGATTTCCTTAAGAATCGGGAACTTCTGCGCAATCATTTTTTCAACGTCGGAATCTCTGAAAATTATCATATATCGGTTAGTACCGATTTTCTTGTAGAGTGCGCTGTATTCAGCCGCCCATTTCTGGAGATTTGTTTCTACAGTCAGAGTGACCTCTGAATACGCTTCGTCTGAGTCGCTTGAAAAATCCTCTGCATTGTCAAAGGTGATAATTGCAACGCAGGGCAGGCTTGCCTGATACTCACGAACCATTGACTTGTAGTATGTATTCTCGATAAAATGACATATTACTCCGTCACCGACTGACAGACAGAAAACGGTGTATTCCCTGCCGTCAACAGCAACGTCCTCACCCTCACCGTCCTTGATATCTTCAATATCAAAGCCCGAAAGATAGGAGTTGATATTTTCGCCCTCGGGGCTTTTTCCCCCGCACATTGCTTTTCGGAATCGTGCGTTGCACCAGAGAATATCGCCCTGAGAGCCTGAAACGGCAACTGGATATTTGTATTTTTCAAGATGTTCGGGATTTAATCCCTTGATTTTTTCGGCAGCGCTTTTAACAGTATTGTTGATATAGCTGCGAAAACGAAGTGACAAGACAAATACTACCGCAAATGCCGCTACGGAAATTCCAAGCTCAATATAACACAAAACGATATTATATTCAAAGGAAGCAAATGCCATAAGCAACATAACCGAAGCGAAGATTACAAACCACGGAGTAAGCGTCCAATGCTTTTTTCTCATATTATCCCTCAGTCATATAGGTATGTAAGGGACGCTCGGGAAAGCTGTCCCCTGCAATATTATACCTCCTGCAAGATAGGAAGTATCATAGGCGCACGGCGTGTTTTCTGACCAATCAGCTTTGACACGTCGTCTTTAATACGGTTTTTGATTACGCCCCACTCGTGAATGTTATTTTCGGCACAATCCTCAAGAATATTGAGATCAACTCTTTTGACCTCATCGAGAAATCCCTC
>JBJEOX010000339.1:0-6945 GCA_051880935.1 Ruminococcus sp. | reverse complement strand
TATTTCATTCCGTTTTTTTGCTCATTATTTTGTCTGTTTTTTCGGGGATGGCTCACCCACTTCATCCATAAAGCAATAATCCGAGGTGTCAATCATCATTTCTCTCATTTCTGCACAGGTATAGACCTTGTTATTTTCCATTGAGTTTCCTTTCTTACTTCCCGAAAAGAAACCGATTTTTTGTAATCATAAGTTTATCTATAAGGTAAGAATCTACTTCTTCTCGGTAAGTATTTTTTTATTTATATATTTATCTATCTATATATATAGGAGCTAAACGGAGAAAAACTTTTATATTTTCCGTACTGCCAAAGCTTACTTTCCTGACAGGCAATCCTGCTCGACGCTGTGCCGTCAGCCTTGCGGCTGCGCTCGCTCTGTTATGAGGTCTTGGCGGTTTATCCTTCGCTTGGCAGCTATTCAGTTGTATTAGAAAATCTACTATTTAGTTATTGAGGTTTTCTATTTTCATCATATCTTTGTATTGACAAAAAATCAATAGTTTTGTATAATGTTTATTGTATCTATCAAGATTTGCTAATTATTATTAAATTTACATTTTCTAAAAAGGTGATCGGTATGAACGACCAAAACTTACTTCAAACCATCGACAAATACAGCGCTGTTTCTTTCGGTTTTGATAAAAACTCTTGGAGCTTGTATGAGGACGGAAAAGCATTCGTACTTAGCGTTAGTCCAAAGTACAGCTATGACTTTCTTGACAAAGCTATCTCAGACGTCTCTGATGACAAGGCAGACGAAATAATACAATCCGTTATTGGCGACAGACTTGACTTTTTATCCGCAGACGAATATTTTGATGTTTTAGACCGCTCAGATAATTATCTTAAGAAAGCCCGACAGTCAGCTATTAAAGTTGTATCAAACAGAGATTTCCTTTCCCACAAAGATACTACTCCGTATTTTTCAGTACTAAACTTCTCTACCATTCATCTCAACGTTGGTGAAGGTTTGTTTAATTTCCTGTATGCAGATTTTGATTCCGCATTTGAGCAATGCAAAGTAAACGTAAAAAAAGACTTGCCTGAAAATCAGACAAGTCTTGATGTTGAACAATTTAATAAAAAAGAAAAAATGTTATACTATTATGTTTGTATGGCAGAAACCTCAAGAAAATTTGCACCTTTATTTGAAGCTTCGTTTTTCACAGCGGCTTTTCCCCCAATTCTTTTTAAGTTTACCGAGGAAGAATTGACTGAGTATTTCCTCTATCTTAAGAGGATACAAGAGAGATTAAAGGAGCTGTTTCAATACACGTTTGATGAAAACTTTGCCGATGGTGTTCTTAATTACTTCACTCACAGAACACGTTATGCTTTGTACTGTAAGAAACACAATTTGTCAACAAAACGCCCCCGCACTATCTTTCGGGATATTAGTATTAGTGACGCTGAAAATGAATTTCAGAATGCAGAAGAAGGTTTTGTTGATTTTCATAACGAAACCGACGTAATGATGGACTTAGCAAATAACGGTAAACTAGATAAAGAATTATATGAAGTGCTCCAACCTCTCGGGATTTCGGTTGGCGAATATTTTTCGCTTTTACAGTATCCCGCCGAGGAATATGAAGTTTGCGAATGTGATAGTATAGAGCAGGCTATTGAACTTGAGTTTTTACAGCTCTTGAAAAACGAATCTAACATCAGACAATGCAAACGCTGCGGTAAGTACTTCATTATGAAAGGCAACTACGATACAAATTACTGCGATCGTATTGCCGAAGGCGAAACCCGCAACTGTCAGGATCTAGCCGCCCAAGATAATTACAAAAAGAAAATGGCGGACAATGCCGCCATTCCGTTGTATCAAAAATATTATAAGCGTTACGCCGCCCGGGTTCGCTCCCACCAAATCAAGGAACCCGATTTCAAAAAATGGAAATACGAGGCTATGACTAAGCGTAACGAATGCACCGACGGAAAGATTTCCGTTGAGGAGTTTGAAGATTGGCTTGAGGGCTCGTTCCCGAATAGGAAGAAGAAAACTGAATAATAATCGGCAAAGTATCCCTTAAAAAACCATTATATACTACATTTTCTCTAACTACACAGTATGGTTAGTTTTATACCATAAGTATCTTTTAAGAAAGAGCTCGTTACACTTAACAGTTGAATCGAATCCTCAGATAAATCATTTTTTATTATTCCAGGCTGAACAATAGAAATATTAAACTCAGTTTGGTAGACCTTCATCTTGTTGTATATTTCCTTGAGCTTTCGATAATCCCCTACTTGGAATCTTGAATATGAATTAGTATTTGCCGCTTTTTCTCGTTCAATAATTCTTGGAATTAACCCTATTGGCTCTTGGCACCACTTTATAGATTTTTCCGCTTGCCCACACACCTCATATAAGTCCGACACTCTCTTGCCAGGTGTTTTTGATCCAGAATACTTACAATGAAACAGAGAAACAATTATTTTTTGTTCGGCTTCTTCGATAGCAACAATATCAGCTATTTCACCTTTACCATCATCATCAAAAATAATGCTATATTTCTTTTTAGACTTTAATTCTTCAATAACCTTATACTGAATAGATTCTGCACGACGTCCCTTTTTTTGAGATTCCTTGGTAATATCGGTATTTGACCAATCTAAACTAAAAAGTTGATCTTCGCTAATGAGAACAGGAGTATTGTTTAATTTCAGATACAAATTCCCTTCTAAATTACTTCCATCAACAAACTTGATAAGAGGTTGATAATGAGTGTTAAAAAATTCCTCAAGCGAAAATGTGTTTCTATGATATCTAATGCTCAGGTTTTTACTAACACTATTCAACGGATTGAATGAAAACCCCTTTTCATTAATATCAAGCTCAAATACTCCTTCAAAAGCATCCGAGGAAACAGAAAACTGAATGGGTGAATCCACTGATTGATTAAGTATTCTTAATTCAGTATTATATAATTCGTACTCTTTTCCTTTGTAAGTAATACACACATTATTATCCGTTAGTATATCTAAATCCATTGGCCATTCAATACCATAAGCCACTAAGGTTGGACGACAAATTATCACCTCTGGTACAAGTACACCTGAAAGAATATCATCGGTGTTAATACTATTATTGGAAAGCTTCTCTGCAATCTCATCACACCAGCTTGTCCAATAGTTTATATCTTCTATCCATTTAGACCAAATCTTTCCTTTATATGAGCATCCAATACTAACTCTTCCCTTACCGTCGTATCCAACTCCAAACAAATTAGACTTTGTTGATCTTGCTTTTGTAGCTTCTGCAACACCATCCTTGATGTCGATTCCTGCAAACATACGGTACCGAATAGATCCATTAATTGCCGAGCGCAAACCTACTGTTCCGAGCATTAATCGATTAATACTGGATAAACACCTAAATACTATTTCACCTTGTATTCTCTTGCTGTCTGAAAATAGCAGCTTAGCTATCTCATCAGAAATAGATTTGTTTGTACTATTAATGAAAAAATAATGAGTAGCGGGATTCCAGTATACTAAATGCAAATTCCAAAAAGTATTATGAAATTCTTTGCTATATGTCCAATCAAGAGCGTAATCGCTCTTTTCTATTATAACAATTATCTTTTCTTCTTCATTAATTGAAATAATGCAACTATCTCTATTAAATAAATCCCAGAGTTTTCTAGGATGCCAAATAGATTCCGAAGTGGTATACGCAACCATACTGATTTTGGGTTTTATTTGTTCAATTGCAATACCTGAAATCGAGGGATGATCAAATCTTTGAGCTAATTCTTGAAGCTCTAATTCTTTACCAATCGCTGAATCAGATAAAATATTAAGCATTTTATTCCAATCTGAATCCTGTGCGTATAAATCTTTTATTGAATCACTCAAATCATCGTTGGCTATATTAGTGATTATTGTTGCATCACCAAGATTATTTCCCTCTCTTGCAAATCTTCCTATGAACTGTAGTGTTATTGGTAGCGATTTGTATTTATCGTGTATAGCTGCAATTTTAAGATTTGGGATATCTATTCCTTCCCCAAACATATCTACGCAGATAACAATCTGAGAAGATCCTTCTTTCAAAGATTTCATCTGCCTTTTTATTTCGTTTTTATTGGTTTTAGAAGTTATTAAAACAGGATTATACTCCCTAAAATATCTATAATAAACATTTTCATAAAGGTTAGTTGCAGATTGAATACTTTTTGTACGAACTAAAACACAGTGATTATATCCTTGTTCTTTGTCTTTGTTAAGAACTTCTATTGCCTTTTTCGCTATCTCATAATCACCATTTTCTTCATCAAACTCAAACACAGGGACAAAGTTTATACTTTTAAAGAACCCCTCCTTTTGAGCCAATGAAAGAGGATAATAAAAAATGATTTTCCCATCAACTTTTTTACCATCGTTTCTATATGGAGTAGCCGTAAACTGGATACATTTAATGTCTCTTAATTTGTATTTTGTTTCACTCCATACTTTAGCAGAAATATGATGGGCTTCATCGATTATTACTGCATTGATATACTGCGAAATTAGAGAAAAATACTCATCCGAAAACCTACTGATTAGTGTCATTGTTATTGCAATGATATTCGAACTCTGAAGGATTTTTTCAAAACAATCTGAATCTTCAGGTGTTGATGTTATTTCTGTAACATTAGGAAAGATTATTCCGTTAGGTAGAACACCAATTTCAGGCAGAACTCCTAATTTGATAAATTTATCTGCAGTTTGTTTTCTGAGAAGTCTACTCGGGACAATAATTAGTGTTTTTTCTATCCTTTCCGAAACAATTGTTGCCATCATAGTCTCAGTTTTACCTGTTCCAGTAGGCATTACAACAGTTGCTGGAAGATCTGAAACGGTCCAGTGTGCTTTAATTGCATATAATGCACCTTTTTGAGCATCTCTTAGAGCCTTTCCATCAGCTGAAACAGCATCAGTATTAAAGGTGTTTTTCCAACTATTAATTACAGTAGTTGTTTGCGGAAGCTCTTTAGTTTCAGAATAGTGTTTTATCGTATTATTGCCAATTTTCTTTTTGAAAATATCCATTCTTTTTGCCTCTATTGTGTTAAATGTACCTAGAATATCTAAACGCAAATTAATAATCAACTAAATTAAAAGCTCTCTGGAACAAGCGCAAGTTTATTTATTGATTCGTGAGCCCTTGCCAATGAATCATATACTACTAAAACATCATCTGAATCCCAAGTTCTCAAAGACTTAGCGTCAATAACGCCTTCACTCTCACGGATGATCTTTGCAAGCTGTTCCTCGTCAGCAACAGCAACAACCGCCTGAACAGCAGCATTGCTTTGTGCTTTCTTTAAGTTGAGAATTAGGCTGTCTATTGATCCCTTTGACTGGACTTCAAAAACGTAGATTGCCTTACCCATATTTCCTATCTTAGCTTCCCATACTGCATCGACAACAGCACCGGCAGCAATTTTTACCTCAGAACGGCTTTCAAATCCGAGCAGTTCACCAATTGCAACCAACTTTTCTTTGATTTCATCGTGAATAGATCGTGAGTCTTTGGTCGATACAGACTTTTGCTGAACTACTGCCTCAACTTCGTTTTCAGGCTCGTTCTTTTCTGCTAACGGCAACACTTCATCCCAAAGGAAATAATCGACTGCTAAGAGGTCGCAATCGGTTTCTCCTGCGTCCTTGATTGCTTTTGCAATTTCTTTAGCAATACCGCATACTTCAACATACTTTTTACCGGTATATTGATAGTTGTATTTTGGCATATTCGGTATTTCAAGATACGAAAAGCAAAGGATCGTAGTCTTATTAAAGATAACACACTCGTCAGGATCGCAATATGTAAGCAACTCACTGATAGAAGCAGGGCCGAGACCTTTCACAGATTTCAGGAATGAGTTCCAGCGTTTTTCAATAGCTGCATTTCCGTAGAGAAGTTCAGCCAATTGTTTTTTCAGATTATCAAAGCCATTATCAGCAATCATCTTATCGACAACATACTTTTTGTTACCCCAGATAAGCATAGACCACAGTTTGCTCATATACTCTAAGAAATCATCTTCTGTCATAGTCAAGATTCTTTCTCTTGTATATGACTGATAAAAGGCTCTGCGCTCTTTTCGTTCAGTCCAGTTTTCATCATAGTAAGCTGCGTTAGATTTTTTGTGCTTTACAAATGAAGATATTGCTACTTTAAGTTTGGTATTATTCATTCTAGCTATCTCCCTTATCAAATGCACTTACACTGGCTATATAATTAAATGGATCCTCATATGTTGAATTACCAAATTCTTTTTTTGCTGCTGCTAGTCCCTGAAAGTATTTTCTGAATGAACCCGAAACTTCATCAGCCCATTCTTGAGAAACCGGTTTTGGTATTCGTATTTCTCGATATCTTGCACCTACATCTTCACGATTCGTTTGCATAAGAGTAACACGATTCCATTGGTTGCGTACCTCAAACAAACACAATGCCCAAAGAAGATAAAAAGGAGAATAACCTAGGCTGTTTTCATTTACAGTTAATATTAAAACTTCTTTTGTAATAACAATTTGTTCCTCTCCAGGCACTAGAATTGCAAATTCGCCAATATTACTACTTGCTCTACTTGGCGATATTAAATCCCAAGCTGACAAATTGCTTTTCCCATCTTCTCTTTTCCAAAACTTTTTTGCTAACTCAATAGGGATAAGATTTGTAGGATTAATATTTATACGCAAGTTTCGAATATCTGA
Source organism: Ruminococcus sp. (assembly GCA_051880935.1). GTDB lineage: Bacteria > Bacillota > Clostridia > Oscillospirales > Acutalibacteraceae > Ruminococcoides. Next base: position 232 of record JBJEOX010000339.1, on the reverse strand, counting down.
AACCTTTATATATGGAATCGACCCTTTTCTTAAATCATTACTCGGACTCCCGTGACCATTTTTTATTGAGATTATCCCACTGTCACACAACTCTCCAATAGAAATGCTTTCTAGTTCAAAGTTTTTCATCAATAATTCAAACGGCATTTCAAAAATAGGATCATAATACCTTGGAACTAAAACATCTTTTTCTTGAGTCTCTTTAATTAAAACTGACCTAAAATGACTTTTA